>PKUH01000109.1 GCA_002869615.1 Desulfuromonas sp.
ATACGTTCAATTATCATGAATAAAGCGGGTTTACCGCAAAGTCGTAAAAAAAATACGAATGACAAAGACTATTGGTTAATCCAAAAACTTTCTTACCGCGAAGACGCAAAGTTCGCAGAGAAGGGCTTGGAGATGTTTGGTTAAAACCCTGTAAAGCGTTTGAACATACTTTGTGCCCTTTGCGCCTTTGCGGTGCATGGTTTCAGGTTTTGACTGAAGAGCCGAAAAGCTTGTTTACCGCGAAGACGCAAAGTTCGCAAAGAAGAGTTTGGAGATGTTTGGTTAAAACCCTGTAAAGCGTTTGAACATACTTTGTGTCCTTTGCGCCTTTGCGGTGCATGGTTTCAGGTTTCGACTGAAGAGCCGAAAAGCTTTTTTACCGCGAAGACGCAAAGTTCGCAGAGAAGAGATTGTGAGTGTTTGATTAAAACCTTGAAAAACATTTAATTCACTTTCAGTTCTTAGTACCTTTGCGGTGTAAATTATTAAGGGGGGATGATGAAAGAAGATGTTCTTTCGAATAAGGTCATTGGTGCGGCTATAGAGGTTCATAAGACTTTAGGGCCTGGGCTTCTTGAATCTGCATATGAGAAGTGTCTCTGTCGTGAATTCGATTTGATCGGTTTACCATATGAAACTCAGAAACAATTGCCCTTGAGTTATAAGAACGAATCACTTGATTGCGGTTACAAGCTTGATTTAATTGTTGACGACTCTGTCATTCTTGAGTTGAAATCTGTTAACAAACTTGAGCCGATTCACGATGCTCAACTACTGACATACTTGAAATTAACCCAGTGCAGGTTGGGGATGTTGTTAAACTTCAATGTTCCTTTGATGCGCGATGGAATAAAGAGAATTGTAAACAATCTGGTTTAGAATTTCTTGGCGTTCTTTGCGCCTTTGCGGTGAAAATGAACTTATCATCAAAAATATACGTTGCCGGCCATCAGGGGATGGTTGGGCGGGCTATTGTTCGCAAGCTGGAAGCGGATGGTTTCAATAACCTTCTGTTGCGTGGCAGGGATGTTCTCGATCTGTGCGACCAACGGGCGGTCTCCGATTTTTTCGCGTCCGAGAAGCCTGACTACGTATTCCTGGCGGCGGCCAAGGTCGGCGGGATCCACGCCAACAACAGTTACCCGGCCGAGTTCATCCATGACAACCTGGTCATTCAATCGAATATCATCCATTCCGCCTGGCGGACCGGGGTTGAGCGGCTGCTCTTTTTGGGCTCTTCCTGTATCTACCCGAAACTGGCACCCCAGCCGATGAATGAAGATGCCTTGCTGACCGGTCTGCTTGAACCGACCAACGAGCCGTATGCCCTGGCCAAAATCGCCGGGATCAAGTTGTGTGAGTCGTATAATCGCCAATACGGAACAAAATTCGTGTCGGTCATGCCGACCAATCTCTACGGCCCGTTTGATAACTTCGACCTGCAGAGCTCGCATGTGTTGCCGGCCCTGATGCGCAAACTGCATGAGGCAAAACTCTCCGGTGCCGACTCTGTTGAAGTCTGGGGTAGCGGCACGCCGAAAAGGGAGTTTCTGCATGTCGATGACATGGCTGCAGCCTGTTTCCATATCATGCAGTTGCCGGATGACCTTCTGGCCGCGCAGCTTCTGAATTATCCGGAACCTTCCTTTGCCAATGTCGGCACCGGGGTTGACCTGACCATCCGCGAATTGGCAGAAACGATCAGTGAGGTTGTTGGCTTTGCCGGAGAACTGGTTTTTGATCCCTCGAAGCCGGATGGAACGCCGCGCAAGCTTCTCGATGTATCGCGGCTGGAGAAGCTTGGATGGAGCGCGGAGGTTGATCTGAAAAGTGGAATTGAGTCAACTTATCGTTGGTTTCGTGAAAATTTCTCAAATACTTAAATCTTGTTTACCGCAAAGACGCCAAGTTCGCAGAGAAGAGCTTGTAAGAGATTTGATGGAACCCTGAAAGGCATTAGGGTTTACTTTGCGACCTTTGCGCCTTTGCGGTACATGGTTTCAGGTTTTGACTGAAGAGCCGAAAATCTTGTTTACCGCGAAGACGCAAAGTTCGCAGAGAAGGGTTTGGAGATGTTTGGTTAAAACCCAAAAAAAAATTGAATTTACTTTATGTCCTTTGCACCTTTGCGGTGCATGCTTTTTCAGTTTTTGATTAAAGGTTATCCCATGATATTACCCGTCATTCTTTCCGGCGGTGCCGGCACCCGACTCTGGCCGCTGTCACGTGAACTCTATCCGAAACAGTTGCTGCCACTGGTCGGGGCCTCGACCATGTTGCAGGACACCGTTGCCCGTCTGCACGGTATCGAGAGTCTTGCGGCACCGATGATTATCTGCAATGAAGAACACCGCTTCATGGTGGCAGAGCAGCTGCGGATGATCGATATCGATCCATCGGCAATTATTCTTGAACCTGTCGGGCGCAATACCGCACCGGCAGTGGCGATAGCGGCTTTGCAGGCGACGCCAAGGGAAGATGACCCGATCCTGCTTGTTCTGCCGGCAGATCATGTGATCAAGGATCGAACGGTATTCCGCACAGCTGTGGCCAATGGCGCGCAATTGGCTGAAGAGGGTCGCCTGGTCACTTTCGGCATTGTTCCCGATGCACCTGAAACCGGATACGGCTATATCCGCTCCGGTGCTGAACTGTCGCATTCTGGTCTGCAGGTCGCCGAATTTGTCGAAAAGCCCGATCTGGAAACGGCGCAGAAATATCTCGCGGATGGCCGCTACTTCTGGAACAGCGGCATGTTTATGTTCAAGGCTTCGGTCTATTTACGGCAACTCGAGAAATTCAACCCGGAGATGCTGAGCGCCTGTCGTGATGCATTCGATTCAATGAGTTCCGATCTTGATTTCCTTCGCCTCGGCAAAGAGTCCTTTGCCGCCTGTCCGAAAGACTCGATCGACTATGCGGTCATGGAAAAAACGGACAAGGCTGCTGTTATCCCGCTGGCGGCCGGCTGGAGCGATGTCGGGTCCTGGTCATCGCTGCGCGAGGTCAACGAACAGGATGGCAATGGCAATGTTATTCACGGCGATGTATTTTCCACCGGCAGCAATGATTGTTACCTGCATGCCGACAGCAAGTTGGTTGCTGCCATCGGGTTGCAGGATATTGTCGTTGTTGAAACCGCTGATGCGGTACTGGTTGCCGGCAAGGATTCCGTGCAGGATGTCAAGAGCGTGGTTGAATGGCTGAAACAGGAAGGGCGTGATGAGTCGCTGCTGCATCGCCGGGTCAACAGGCCCTGGGGAACCTTCGAGAGTGTCGACCAGGGGGAACGGTTTCAGGTGAAGCGGATTGTCGTCAATCCGGGAGCCAGTCTGTCTCTGCAGCGCCATCAGCACCGGGCCGAGCATTGGGTCGTGGTGAGCGGCGTTGCCCGGGTCACTTGCGGCGACGAGGTCCGGATGATGAATGTTGATGAGTCGACTTACATTCCGGTTGGGGCAGTGCATCGACTCGAGAACCCGGGGGATGTGCCACTGGAGATTATCGAGGTTCAATCGGGTGGGTATCTCGGTGAGGATGATATCGAGCGGTTTGAGGATAATTTCGGAAGGTGAGAAAGTTTGCAGTTTACAGTAGGCAGTTATCAGCAAAATATATACTGTAAAGTAGTGAGCAGTTAACTGCCAACTGCTTTATGGAGTATTTAAGGGTTTAAAGATGAAATATCTCATCACCGGCGGGGCCGGTTTTATCGGCTCCAATTTTGTTCGTCACCTCCTGCAATCAGAGCCATCCTGCCAGATTGTCAATCTTGACAAGCTGACTTATGCCGGAAACCTGAAAAGTCTCGAAGATCTGGCCGAAGATTCACGGTACCGTTTTGTGCAGGGGGATATCTGCGACAAGGTTCTGCTTGAAAAGCTGTTTGCTGAAGAACAGTTTGATGCGGTTGTTCATTTTGCCGCAGAGTCGCACGTCGATCGCAGTATCGACGGCCCGGCCGAATTCATCGAGACCAACATTGTCGGGACGTTTACCCTTTTGGAAACGGCCAGGAAGTATTGGGTGACTGAAAATCCTTCAAACATGAGATCTCGCAGGTTTTTACATGTCAGTACGGATGAGGTCTACGGGTCGCTCGGGGAGACCGGGCTCTTCTCGGAAACAACTCCCTACGATCCGCATTCACCTTATTCGGCGAGCAAGGCGGCATCGGACCATCTGGTCAGCTCCTATTTTCACACATACGGTCTACCTGTTCTGATCACCAATTGTTCGAACAATTACGGTCCCTATCAGTTCCCGGAGAAGCTGATACCGCTGATGATCAACAATGCCCTGAACGGCAAGAGTCTGCCGGTTTACGGCGATGGCAAAAACGTTCGCGACTGGCTTTACGTGGTTGATCACTGCAAGGCAATCCGGGCTGTCCTGGCGACTGGCCGGTTTGGCGAGACCTACAATGTCGGCGGCAATAGCGAGCGCCGGAACCTTGAAGTCGTGCATGCGCTGTGCGATATTCTTGACGATCTTGCGCCGCCGCTCGAATCAGGTGAGCCGCGCCGTTCGCTCATCACCTTCGTCACCGATCGACCCGGCCATGATCGGCGGTATGCCATTGATTCATCCAGGATCAGGCAGGAGCTTGGTTGGGAACCGGACGTAACCTTCGAGCAGGGCCTGCGCGAGACGATTCAGTGGTATCTCGAGCATCCGGAATGGTCTGCTTCAGTCCTTGACGGGTCTTATCAACAATATTACGAAAAGATGTATAAGGATCGGTGATCAGTTGGCTGGAGGCTGGAGTTCAGGCTATTTGCGGCGGGCTGACTTGTTATCTAATTTCATCTAAACATAAAACTTGACTTGAATTAGGATTTTTAATTATGCCTGGAATCAAAAAGGGAATTGTACTGGCCGGCGGTGCCGGCACCCGGTTGTATCCACTGACTCTTGTTGCCAGCAAGCAATTACAGTCGGTTTATGACAAGCCGATGATTTATTACCCTTTGTCCACCTTAATGCTTGCCGGAATCAGGGATATCCTGATCATTTCAACACCACATGATACGCCGCGATTCAAAGAGCTTCTCGGTGATGGTTCGCGCTTTGGTATTAACCTTTCCTATGCGATTCAACCCGAGCCGAAAGGGATCGCCCAGGCCTTTCTGGTCGGTGAGGAGTTTATCGACAAGGACCCGGTTGCCCTGATACTTGGGGATAACATTTTTTATGGCCGTATCGATCTCGTCCGGATATTTTCTGAATTCAAGAAAGGCGCAACCGTTTTCGGTTATCCGGTCAAAGACCCGGAACGGTATGGCGTTATCGAATTTGACAAAAATGGAAAAGCGATCAGTATTGAGGAAAAACCGGTTCAGCCAAAATCTCATTATGCCATTCCGGGGTTGTATCTTTATGACGGCAAAGTAGTTGAACTGACAAAGAATTTAAAGCCGTCATCCCGCGGTGAACTTGAGATTACCGATCTGACAAGTCTTTACCTTGATCAACATGAACTCGATGTTATAAATCTTGGTCGCGGGGTCGCCTGGCTCGATACCGGGACCCATTCAAGTTTACTTGAGGCCAGCCACTTCATCGGCACGCTGGAGGCACGTCAGGGGCTCAAGATTGCCTGTCTTGAAGAGATCGCATATCGAATGGCCTTTGTAAACAAGCAAAAGATGGCAGAAATCATCTCCGAAACCCCTGCTTCAAGCTATCGTGAATACCTTGAATCGGTTATAACTGCCATTTGATGCTACCATCGACAATCTCAGTGAAGCGAACGGGCGTGATCAAGACTTTTTAGCCGCTGATGAACGCCGATGTGCGCTGGTAAAACCCAAGATATTTTAATGCAAAGGCGCAAAGAATAGCAGATTCAATTTCAACGGAGAGTCGGAGAGAGCACCGCCACACAGGGACCGTCCCCGAACGGGGGCTGTCCCTAAATAAAATAAAACTGATCAAACCAATAAAACGAATTGAAACCGAAGTTGATTTTCCTCTGTGCCCTCTGCGTCCTCGAGTGAGTGAAACGAACGGGCGTGATAAAGGTTGAAGGTTGTTGTTG
>PKUH01000110.1 GCA_002869615.1 Desulfuromonas sp.
ATATGAATACCATCGTTTTTAAAAAATTGCGAATGCAGATTGATCGGCTCGGCAACAATGTCAATTAAATCCAGGGATGAAAATTCACCACGATCTTTCCGGGCAAAATTGAGCAGGTTTCGAACGATATTCGCGATTCGGCTCCCCTCTCTTATAATTTTTTCAAGGATTTGGTTTGCGTTGTCATTTTCATCATTCTTGTTTATCAACATCTGGGCATAGTTGATCACCCCGTTAATCGGATTGTTGATTTCATGAGCGACTCCGGCGGCGACTTCTCCCAGGGCCGAGAGTTGGCTTGAGCGGAGTTGTGCATCCTGGAGTTTCTTCATTTCGGTAATGTCGGAGTTAACACCAAGCATCCGGTCCGGCTTGCCGTCTGCTCCCATGATGACAAGGCCATTCGCCTTGAGATACTTGACCGTTCCATCAGGGTGCAGAACACGAAACTCCGTATCAAAGTCTTTTTGACCATCAAGTGCGGCCTGACATACAGCCAACGCAGACTCTTTGTCCTCAGGGTGCAATCCATTGAGCCAGGCATCTATGTTGTTGGGAGTTCCCTCCCGAGTCACTCCATACAGCTCAAACATCCGGTCATCCCAAACCATGGTGTTCTCTCGGACGTTCCAATCCCAGACACCAAGCTGCGCTGCCCTGGTTGACAATAAAAGCCGATCCGTCAGGCGTTCATTCTCCTCTTCGGCTTTCTTGCGGGCTGTAATATTTCGTTCAGTGCTCAGGTAAAACCGTTCACTACCAGTCACTATTAGTTTGCTGGTGACCTCCAGCCACAAACGTTCGCCATTCTTATGTAAGTGCTGGGCTTCAAATTGCACGATCTCTCCAGATTCAAGTCTTTCAGTCCGAGAGGCCACTTCTTCAGGACTTACGAAAGGATCAATGATTGTAAGGTGTTGGCCAATGAGTTCCGATGGAGTATACCCATGCAGTTTTGCGCCCGAAGGGTTCACATCGGCAATAATTGGAGGGCCGTCAGGGGATGGCTTAAGCAGAAAGATATTATCAGCCGCCTGATCAAAAAGAGTGCGGAATCTATGTTCACTTTCACGGAGTTTTTCTCGCTCACTAATACGGTCTGTAATGACCTCTGTGTAAACGATAATCCCACCAACAGAACCATCGGCTTCATACCACGGTCTGCATTCCCATCTTGTCCAGACAATTGAGCCATCTTCTTTGGGATAAGAATCTTCCTCTGCGCTTAACACCTCACCGGCAAGGACTCTCTGGTGAACATCCCGCCACTTTTGTGGCAAGTCTGGGAAGACTTCATAATGGTGTTTACCAATAACATCTTGGCTCTCAACGTTATACTCATCAAGATAGCGCTGACTAACATAAAGGTAATTGAGCTCTCTGTCATGAACCGCTACGGCACTTCGGGTATGCTCAATGATATATTTTAAAAGCTCATGCGAGTGATGCTTCTCTTCGTTGGACATGACCAACCCTCTCCAACCCCCTCCAACTCTCAATTAATTTCAAGATATGTGATCAAAGAGATTCAACATGTGAAGCATAAAGACAGAAAGGCAGTGCAGATAAGCAGGTATCATTTCTAT
The DNA here is from genome assembly GCA_002869615.1 of Desulfuromonas sp. Lineage (NCBI taxonomy): Bacteria > Pseudomonadati > Thermodesulfobacteriota > Desulfuromonadia > Desulfuromonadales > Desulfuromonadaceae > Desulfuromonas > Desulfuromonas sp. The sequence continues at coordinate 1,587 of PKUH01000110.1, forward strand.
AGGGACACGTGTCTTATGCTCAACTCAGACAACACATATAACCCACCTATCAAAACTCAGTACACAAAATAAATGGTAATTATTCTACTTGAAATAAAAAAAACGGTCAAACAAATGACCGTTCCTATACATCCTGTTTATTTCTAATCAGGCGCCAAGCAATCTACCTTATCGATGTTTCCTGTAGACCCTGAATTCCAAGAGATAAAAAGGGGGCATCACTGCCCCCTCATAATCACTTCTTTGTCTTATCCCAATCGGCCAGAAACTTCTCGATGCCGATGTCGGTCAGAGGATGCCTGGCCAGCTGCTGCATGACCGAGAACGGGATGGTGCAGATATCGGCGCCGATCAGACCGGCCTGCAGTACATGCTGCGGGCTGCGGACCGAGGCGACAATAATCTCGGTGGTGTAGCCATAGTTATCAAAAATGGTCCGGATCTGTTCAATCCCCTCCATTCCTTCGTGGCCGATATCGTCGAGCCGACCGACGAACGGCGAAACATAGGTGGCGCCGGCTTTGGCCGCCAGCAACGCCTGCACCGAGGAGAAGACCAGGGTCACATTGGTCCTGATTCCCTTTTCCGAAAGGCGGCGGGTCGCCTTGAGCCCCTCACTGGTCATCGGCACCTTGATAACAATCTTCTCTTTATTGATTTTGACCAGCTCGAGCGCCTCGTCAACCATGCCATCAGCATCGAGAGAGATGACCTCGGCCGAAATCGGGCCGTCGACAATGCCGGCAATCTCGGTGACGACTTCCTTGAAATCACGGCCACTCTTGGCAATCAGCGACGGGTTGGTGGTAACCCCGTCAACGAGTCCCAGTTCGTGCGCCGAACGGATTTCATTGACTTCGGCGGTATCGATAAAAAATTTCATGATCTGCTCCTTAGGTTGAAATGTATTTTTTTGCCACCAAGACACCAAGGTCACGAAGAAAATCTAAATCATTCTTAACGCAGAGACGGAGAGTCGGTGAGTGAGAAAAGTATATTAAATTCTGGAAATCCAATCTGCCAATAAAGACCCTTCCGTTCTCTCCTTTAAAAGAGCTTTTGCTCTTCCTGGTGCCCTTCGTGCCTTCGTGGCAGCGCCTTTATTTACGGTTTCGCTTTTTTCGAATATTCATCCCGGCACTCGACCGAACAGAAATAATGTTGCTCTCCGCCAACCGATTTTGTGATGGCATCGCCGCGCGGCACGTAGGTTCCGCAGTTCGGATCACGCACCATATCTTCTCCCACCGATGTCTTCTCCGGTGGCCGCTGCAACGGCTTCTGGGCGAAGCTGCGCAGGATAAATGTCAACAGTGTGTAGACAAGGTAAAAGAAGAGCGCGAATAACAGAATGCGTATCATGGGCGCACTCTACCACAACTCGGCGACCCGCTGAACCCCTTCTGTTGCATCGAGCCGTAAAAGAAGTTCTTCGACCCTTTGGTCGACCACCGGATGGATAATATCCGGATCAAGATCGACCAGCGGGCAAAGAACGAATGTGCGTTCGTGCAAGCGTGGATGCGGCAGGACAAGATCGGAGTCAACGCGGATGACTGTATCGAAGAAAAGAATATCAATATCGAGGGTGCGGGGGCCCCAGCGTTCTTTCCGTTGCCGACCGAAGTCCTTTTCAATCTGCAGGCAGAGAGACAATAGCCGCTCCGGCGTCAGGGTCGTCCTGATTTTGAGCACCGTATTGAGATAGGACGGCTGCCGCTCGGGACCACCCATCGGGGCCGTCTCGTACAGTGCTGCCGAGGCAGAAATATCGACCGCCGGATTCTTCCGCAGGGCTTTTCGGGCGCCGCGTAAATTTTCGAGACGGTCACCGAGGTTGGAACCGAGTCCAAGGTATGCAGTTACAGTTACTTCCATCAACTGACATTAAAGCATGGCGGCAGTTTCGAGGCAACAATCGGTAAAGATACGGAGAAAGGAGAGGTTCGTCTATCGAATCTCAATGCATCGCATCGGCAAGGGGGAATGACACCCGCACGGTCGTCCCTCGCTGTGGCTCGCTGTCAATCCGGACCGAGCCATTTTGTGCCTCAACCAGGTGCTTGACGATGGTCATGCCGAGCCCGGTTCCGGAAATGGCCGTATTGGCCGCGTCGGCCCGATAGAATTTCTCGTAAATGCGCTCAATCTCGTCCGGGGTCATGCCGATACCCGGATCAATAATCGAGAGATGGCAGCATCCATCATCCGCCGTAGCGTTGATCAGGATTTCACCGCCCTCAGGTGAATATTTGATCGCATTGCTGAGAATATTTTCGAGAATCTGGAAAAAAGCGTAACGATCGGCAGATATATGGATCGGTTGCGCTGAATCAAGGGCAAACGCGACCTGGTGTTTTTCACTGATGAGAGAATATCCCTCAAGAACTTGCTGGCACAGTTCCTCGACCGCATAAACACGTGGAATCATCTGCAATGCTTCACCCGATTCAATCCGGCTGATGTCGAGTAAATCGGAGACGATTTCCGACAAACGCTCAGCTTTTTGCTGAATCTGCACCAGAAAATCGTCAAGCTGCTCTTTTACTTCATCGCCACCATTAAGCAACAGATCAGTGTAGCCGACAATGGTCGCCAGGGGCGTTCGCAGTTCATGCGCAGCTGTCGAAACGAATTCACTCTTCATCCGGTCCACTTCGCGCTGCTCGGTTACATCATGCAAAAAGGCAATAGAGCCACGAAATTGTCCCTCGGAGGAACGGATCACTGTCACCCTCGCCTGATAAACATGAGATTCGTCACCATCACCGGTAAAAACCAGATCTTCCGTATAAAAATCATCCATCTCCCGGGCATTTTTCAAAATCTTTCTCAGCTGAACCGATGACAGATTATCGATACTGCAGCCCTTGGTCTTGTCGAACTGGTGAACTCCGAGCAATTCCTCGGCCCGCCGATTTATCAGAACAATTTGATCATCTGCATCGGTTACCAGGAAGCAGTCGGAGACCGAGCGCAATATCCCCTCTATTTTGCTGTTTGCCTCCCTGGTTTCTGCCAAAGAACAGAGCAAGGCCGATTCAGCCGATTTGCGGGCTGTCACGTCGGAGTAAGCCAGAACGACATGCGAAACCTTTCCTGATTCATCAAACATCGGCCGGCCGACAACGTTAAAGTCATGGTTATTGGTCGACCAGTCACTCAGATACTGTTCACGGCCGGAGTTGAGCACTCGACTAAAGAGGCAGCCGGGAGGAGGTGCGCCTTTGCAGATCAGGTCACGACAGCGCTGGCCGAGGGCCTCCTGCCCTTCAAGTAGAAGTTCCTCTGTTTTCTGATTATAAGCGACGATTTCCTGTTGCGGATTGAGAACCAGCAAGGCGGCCCCGACCGTGTCAAAAATCGCCTGGATTTCGTCATGCGCGAAGTGCAGCTTCGAATTGGTCTCGCGCAGGTTATCGAGAACATGCTGAAAAGAATCGCTGACGATACCGATCGGATCAAACTCGAGCAGGCTTGCATCATCGAGTTCTTCCGGCTTCAGTGATTTTGTACCGATAACCATGAGCATCTGGTCGACCTTGTCGCGAATATAAGAGTAGGCCATGGCATTGGCACGCCTCAGGTCTTCGTTCTCGGCGCGTAATTGCTCGAGTTCGGACCAAGAATCTGTTGCCTTAATATTTCGTTCAGTCTTGCTTGCCATGATCAGCTCTTTCCCGCAGCATCAATTGCCGACCAGGATACGATAGTATCCATCCTTTTTTTCGACGTCAGCGCCAAACCCCATATTTTCGACGGCCGCCGGAATCGTGGCGATCGCGTCCCGATTGTCAGTCATCACCAGAATCCTACCCTTTCCACTCGTCAACAGCTGGTGCTGCCTGTTGATCTCCTTGAGCGCCAGCAGTAAGCTCGACGGACAAACCTGACCGCGGATATCGATTTCAATAATTTCGGACGCCATGATCTGTCTCTCCTCACTCCCCTCCGACAAGCACTCGCTCAAGCATCAATCCTCCCAGCCATGAGCCGGGAAGCAGCCCGATCACGAACAACAGGCTCTGCAAGCTCAACATCGGGACTCCCCCAAGCAGATGCCAGATATTGCATCCGGGAGTCATCCGTGAGCCCAGCGCCATGACCACACCACCGGTAAAAACCACGGCAATCTGACGTATCGGCAACCTTCGATGAAATCTCATTTCGCCCAAAGCCATGGCCGAAACCACGGCCCCGGCGATGATCCCGACAATCAATGGATACTGGACCAGGGCAACAACATCCCATTGCGGCCCGGCACCACCGGTCATCCCACCGGGCATGCCGGGCAGGGAGAGGGTCACCGGTTGTCCGGAAAAAAAAGCAAGATCATCGACATGACCGGGAGCAAAGATCGCTTCAATCCAGGCTGCAACCTTGGCATAGGAAGTTGTCACGCCCATCGGAATACCGACAACAAGAACCGATCCGGCGCTGAGCAGTGACAGGACGACTGCTGTTATCCAGAGCGGGACATAACCTTCGGCCCGGCTTTGATTCCGATGCCGCTGTTCGAGCCACCAGCGCCAGGTCAGCAGGGTGCCGATTGCTGCGACCGGAAGCACCCATACCGCCGGCAAGGTGCCGGTCAATTGCGGCAAGGTCACAGCAGTATCATGCAATCTTGTTGCCGCCGCCAGACCATTCCAGAGGGGGTGAATCTCAGCGTAAATTGCGCTGCCAACGAACAGTCCAATGATCGCCACTCCGGCCAGAAGGCTGCCGCAGCCCAATTTGTACAGGACTCCGACTACACAGCCGCCAGCCAGAACCATACCAATACCAAAGATAACACCACCGACAATGTTAACCAGCGTCGGGGGAGAAAACCACGGGAAGGGATAAGCCGGCAGCCAGCCGAATACCCGAAAAAGTTCAAACAGGACCGCGCTGACGGTAACAAGCAGGATCAATGAGTAAATCCGCTGAAAGGACTTGAACAGGAACAGATCGCGAAATGCCCCGGCCAGACAATAATCGGAGCGATGCATGAAGAACCCGGCGATCAGACCAAGTACCAGTAAAAAAACAGAAATTATCAGCAGCGGCACCATAGAAAGCCCAGACTCTTAAATTAGGTCACCAACTTTGCATTATGGATCATTAGTGATATTTAATCAATATCCTGTCAACTAAAAAAGGTACCGGGTGAAGCGCATGCTGAAGGCCTCCGGCAATTTTCTATCCCATTCTTCCACACAAGGTTCAAATCTTCTGCTACCATGTATTTCTATGAACTCAAAAACAGTCGTCCACAACAAAGAAAAAGAGCTCCCGAAACAGGCAGAGATGTCCGGGGTTATTAATCAACTGGCCGAGCATTATCTCAAGGGAAAGATTCGTGCCCTGAAGCTGGCGATGACCACCTTGCTGGCCGGCGGCCATCTTCTGCTCGAAGATATTCCCGGCCTCGGCAAAACGACTCTGGCCCTCGCTCTGGCCAACGCCATCGGCCTCTCTTTCGGACGGATTCAGTGCACCAGCGATCTGCTCCCGTCTGATATTACCGGTCTTTCAATCTTCGACCGCAACGAAAACCGCTTCCGCTTCGTCGAGGGACCGATTTTCAACAATATTGTCCTGGTTGATGAAATCAATCGGGCGATGCCGAAAACCCAGAGCGCCCTGCTTGAAGCAATGGAGGAACACCGGGTCACAATCGAGGGCACGACCTACCCGCTGCCCGATCCGTTTCTCGTTATTGCAACACAGAACCCGGCCGAGCAGGTCGGGACCTACCCGCTGCCGGAATCGCAGATGGACCGCTTCCTGGTGACGACCGACATCGGCTATCCGCCGGAGGACATGGAAAAGGCGATTATCCGGGACGGCACCATCCGCGAGGATATCCGGCAGATTGAATCGATGGTCAGCCATGAAGAAATCATGACCGCCCGGCAGGCGGCCGGAGATGCGATCTACCTCGGAGATAAGGTCATTGACTACATTTACCGCCTCGCCGCCGCCACCCGGGAGCACCGGTTCATTACTTCCGGAATTTCAACCCGGGGCAGCCTCAGCCTCGCCGCCGCCGCCAGGGCAACTGCCTTTCTGGAAAACCGCAATTACGTCATTCCCGAGGATGTCCAGAACATCATTATCCCGGCTGGCGCCCATCGCCTGATCCTGAAACCGGAACAGGAAGTTCTCAACAAGAAGGAGGTGCTCCGATCCGTCGTCGAGAGCGTCGCAGTGCCTTTGGCCTGAAACTGACCAGGTCCGGCACCCTTTATATTGCCCTGACACTGTTTCTCGGTTTTGCCGCCGTCAACACCGGAAACAATCTGCTCTACCTTCTGGTATCGGCCCTGCTCGGTTTTATGGCGGTCTCCGGTCTCGTCGGGCGCTACAACCTGGCCGGTCTCCGGGCCGAATTGATGCCTCCGGCTGAAATTTATGCCGGGATCGAGACCCTGGCAACCATCAAACTACGGAACAACAAACCTTATCCTTCGTTTCTTGTTTTTGTCGAGGTCGCCGACGGCAAGACGCTCTTCCCGATTATCCCGGGCCGCAGCACGATTGAAAAGAGCATCTCGCTCACCCTTGCGAAGCGAGGCCGTTTCCGGCTTACCGAGAGCGCTTATCGTTCGATCTTTCCGGTCAATTTTTTCATCCGGAGTTTCCCGGCTCATATTTCTGCTGAAACAATTGTCTTCGCGGCTCCCATAAACTGCCAGACCGCAACGGCGCATGAAGGAAAACGCTCTCTGGGGGAGGATTCCTCACCCCGCCGCGGCGGCGAAGGGGAGATTGAACGCATCGGTGATTACCGCGGTGGTGAGCCGCTCAAGATGATTCACTGGAAGCTGACGGCGAGACAGGGTAAATTGATGATCAAGGAGGCGTCCGACACAGCCACCGAACCGGTGGTTATCGAACCGGAAAGCCTTCCCGGCAAAAACCTGGAAGAGCAGTTACGATGTGCAACCTGGCTGGTCAATGATGCCATGCGCAACAGTCGCCCGGTCGGGTTAAAATTTCCCCGGCAAAAAATCGCACCTTCATCCGGGAACCGGCATCGCCTGCACTTGCTTACGGAGCTGGCACTTTATGGTCAAGATCAAATCCCTGCTTGACACCCTGGTCTTTGCGACCAGCCTGATCGGTGTTCTGCCGGTTTATTTCTACCTCGATCTGCCGACCCGGGTAATCTTCCCGATTGCTCTGATTCTCGGCATCTGGTGCGACCGGCGCAACTTCTATTTCCTCAAGGCTCGCGCTGCAACCATCCTCTCGCTCCTGGTGTTTGCCGTTTTTGCCATCCAGATCAACAAGAACTATCTGGTCGAGCCGGCCCTGAATATAGCCGTATTGCTACTTGCTGTCCGGCTCCTGACGGAGAAGGAAGGGCGTCATTACCTGCAGGTGTTCCTGCTTTCCGGGTTCGCTCTGGCCGGCTCCAGCCTGATGACCCTGAGCCTCGCTTTTCTGCCGCTGATGGTGCTGCTGGTGACCGGCATTATCCTGGGTCTGGTTCTGCTCTGTTTCTACAGTGACGATCCGAGACTGGCTCTCGACCGGACCGGATTCATGCGGCTTTTGCGCATCACCCTTGTGATACCTGCCGGCGCCCTGCTCCTTGCTGTTCTCTTCTTCTTTATTCTGCCGCGGACCCGAAGTCCGCTCTGGAACTTCCTCAATCCACCGGGGGTGGCCAAGGTCGGTTTTTCGGAAGAGGTCCGGCCGGGTTCATTTGCTTCGACCGTCGCCGATGACACTGTCGCCTTCAGGGTCGAGGCACCGCCAATGGATCCGAACGAACTTTACTGGCGGGTTACGGTTCTCGATGAGCTGGAAGGTCGGGTCTGGCGTCGGGCCCAGCATGCGAGTAGCGGCTCTCCGACAGTCATCGGCGGCAAAAAAATCGGGCTCAATATCTTTCCGGTTTCGGGGCGGTCCAATGCCCTGGCAACGCTTGACCCGACAGCTTCAATCCATGGTCAGTGGACCCGGCGCTCAACCGATGCCACCTTCCGCCTGCATCGGAAATCGAAGCTGCCCAAAAATTACTATGCGATAGCTTATCTCAATGGACGTTTGAAAATCGACCGCGATACAAAAAAATCGCAATATCTGGGACTGCCCGAGACCGTAGCCCCACAGGCCCGGGCCGCGGTCGCTCGTATAGACCCCCAAACCGCAGAGAACCGCCTGACCAGAATCGACGCTTTGCGTGATTTCTTCATCGCGCAACAACTTGTTTATGCAACTCAAAATCTGCCGACCGGGGGAGATCCTGTGGACACCTTTCTGTTCGAGTCAAAACGGGGATATTGTGAATATTTTGCGTCGGCATTCGCCATCATGTTGAGAGAAATGGGCATTCCTTCACGACTGGTTGGCGGCTATCTCGGCGGCACCTACAACGAGTTGGGTGGATACTATACTGTCGGTGAAAGAACGGCGCATGTCTGGGTGGAAGCCCTCCTTGAAGACGACACCTGGCTCCGAATCGATCCGAATCTTTACGCAGTAAACGCTGAAGGTTCGCTGTTGGCCCGAAACAGTTTACGACCATCCACGTGGCGTCAACTTGTCGATGCGGTCGATTATTTCTGGACTCAGGCAGTCATCTCTTTTGACATCTCGCGGCAGTTTGAAATGGCACGTTCGGTCGGCGACTCCTGGCGCGACTGGCGCCGCGAAAAGCCTGAGCAGACCTTGAGTGTCTGGCTGATCCTGATCCCGGCAATTCCGCTAATCGGATGGCTGCTGTACAAATGGAAACGGCAAAGTACGGAAGAGATCCTGATCGACCGCTTTTCACGGATCGTCAGAAGACAGGTCGGTACGGAAAAAATTCCGGCGGCGGCCAGCCTGAGCGAAATGGCGAAACGGCTGCCGGGAAGCCGGGCAAAGCAGTTCGCTCAGATCTACAGCGCTGCGATATATCGTGATCGGGAATTGAGTAAAGAGGAAATAATACGGCTGAAACAACTGCTCAGGGAAATCGAGCAGGAAATCTGATCAGTTGCTGTCGGAAGACTGTGCCGCCGGTTTTCTCCGTGGCCGCCGGCGCCGCCGGTTGCCACCCGGCCGATTTTTCTGCCGCGATTTTACTTCGCCGCCGGCCGGCCGGGAGGAGATCAACGGCTGCCATGCCTTGATCAGCTCTTCTTCACCACCGTTAACCTCATGCCAGAGCTGAAACAGTTCAAAAGCGGCCGCGGTCGCCGGATGACGTAAAAAACGGCTTTCGCCCCGCCGTCCCCGCCCCCGTTTCAGGCGATAGATACCAAGCAGCATTTCCCGGGCCTGATGGCGGATGCCATGGGCGATATGGTAATGGGCCCGGTGCGGCTCAAGCAGTCCGTTCGCCAGATGCATCGCCGCGGCGAAATCGATATCGGGCGCCGCGGCCAGCCGGCGGCGGAAATCCGATAGGTAAAGCGATGCCAGCATCACCGCTTCGGTGACCGGAACACCGGAAGCAGTGCGCTGATCAATCCGATCGATCAGACGCAACGTCTCGTCATCAGCTGTATAATCGGGGAAGATATGCTCGAGCAGACCGGTCGCTTTTGCCTGGCGCAGGACCGGGCCGGCAACCTTGTGGCGAAAGAGCTCCATCAACTCCTCGCGCAATCTGGCCGGGGCAGCGCCGGCCAGGAGATGTGCCTGTACCCGGATCGCTTCCCGGGCCGAAGACTCGAGATCAAACTCAAGGCGGGCGGCAAATTCCAGGGCACGCAGCATCCGCACCGGATCTTCTTCGAACCGGACCAGCGGATCACCGATGACCCGAATCTGTCGATTCTCAAGATCCTGCAAGCCACCGACATAATCGATAATAGAAAAGTCGCTGATATCGTAGAACAGGGCATTTATGGTGAAATCACGACGAAAGGCATCTTCTTCCGGTGTTCCGAAAACATTCTCCGAAGCAACGGCCCGCTCTTTCGGGCAATCCGGAAGTTCCGATTGCTCGGCCTGACGCCGGAAAGTCGCAACCTCGACCAGGCGATCAGGACCGAACCGGATATGGGCGAGCCGGAAACGCCGGCCGACCAAAAAACAGTTGCGGAACAGCTTGCGAACCTGATTGGGCGTGGCATCGGTCCCGACATCAAAATCCTTCGGCTTGCGACCGAGCAACAGATCACGCACTCCGCCGCCAACGAGGCAAGCCCGGAATCCATGCCGGTGCAGACGATAGAGAACCTTGATCGTATCCTCGTCAATCAGCTTGCGAGAGAGTCTGTGTTCGGAGCGGGCCAGAACCAGCGGCTGCCCGTCTCCGGGTTGCAAGATCGTTTTCTTTTTCATAAAATCCATCAATCCGGGGTTGAAGCCGGCAACAACTTAGCAGAGATGCAGAAAAAAGGGAAGGTTCCTGACGTTCGTAAAAGAGTCTGCAGCGGCCACTGTTTCCCGATATAATGAAACCATCCAGACTATTTCGCAGCCGGAGAAAATTAATATGAAAATCATTAACAAATTAATGGCAGCTGTTTTCATGTTGTTGTTGATCTTCAGCATCGGCTGCCAGAGTACAAGCAGTAAATTTCTCGGGAAAACCGCCGTGCCGGAGTTGATCGTCCCGCTTCCCGGGCAAGCCAACGGCGAAATTTGGGAAGCCCCCGATCTTCTGCTCCGCTACAATTACAGCGAAAACGGAAAATCTTTCGTTATTGACGGCGAGCTTGAAATGGCACAACGCTACCGGGCAATATTCGACAAACTGATCAGGGCCGAGGTTTATCTTCTCTTTCTCGACAGCGAATCGACTGTGCTCAGTACTGTCTCTCTTCTCAGCCTTCTGAATGAAGAAACCGAAGACCGCTTTACTTTCAGAAAAAAGGCTGATATTCCGCTGAATGCCGTTTCCTTTTCATTTGCCTATGAAGGCTTCGCTGCCGAATCGGTCGACCGGAAAAGGAATTCGATTGATTTCTGGTTGCATCCCAAATAACAGGGCAGCTTATTCGGCGACCGGAACCGAGCATTGTACTTACTTAAATGCAGGCCCGGCTTTCCGAATAGCAACTCATCAGTCAGGAGGGGGAAATGAACAGAGCTTGTTACCGGAAACTGCATCGCTACAAGTACCAGCTCATGCAGGATTACGAAATTGAGACCGGGCTGGGCGGCTACAGCATCGAAACTGACTATATTGCGTTGCCGCCATCCGGCCGCATGACGATTCGCCAGGCATACGCCTGGGACGGCCCGAGCGGACCGACCATCGACACCCTGACCCTGATGCGGGGATCACTGGTGCACGATGCTCTCTATCAATTGCTCCGACTCGAAGCGCTGCCGTCCAAAGAGAAGGCCTTTGCCGACAAACTGTTGCGAACAATCTGTCTTGAGGACGGCATGAATCATCTTTTTGCCAGGATCGTCTATCTCGGCGTCAAATGGTTCGGTGGCTCCAGTTCGCGCCCCGGAACCGAGCGGCCGGACATGATTATCTGTGTTCCGGTCGATAATTAGAGCATGGCAAAAGATGTAAGGGTAATCCCATGAGTGAATTTAACCTTATTGTTGTCCTCGGACCAACTGCCTCCGGAAAAACGACACTCGGCGTCACTCTCGCCCGGCATCTCAACGGGGAGATTATTTCGGCCGATTCCCGCCAGGTTTTTCGCGACATGGACATCGGAACCGGCAAGGATCTTTCCGAATACGGCGACATCCCTTACCACCTGATCGACATTCTCCGCCCTGGAGAAGAATTCAGTGTTTTTGCCTTTCAGAAAAGCTTTTATGCCGCCTTTGAAAAAATCGTCGCGGCCGGCAGAATGCCGATCATGGTCGGCGGAACCGGGCTCTACCTCGAGGCCGCGTTACGCGGCTATCGCCTGGTCGAGGTCCCGGAGAACCCGACTCTGCGTCAGGCGCTCCGGGATCTCTCCCTCGAGCAGCTGCAACAGCGGCTGCTGGCTCTTAAGCCGGACCAACACAACAATACCGACCTGAACGACCGCAATCGACTGGTCCGCGCCATCGAGATCGCCGAAGGGGAGTCGGCTGCGACCACTACCCTCCCGAGACCGCCGTCCCTGCATCCTCTGATTTTCGGTATCCGATGGGATCGGGCCATGTTGCGCGAGCGCATCACCCGTCGGCTGAAGCAGCGCCTCAAAGAAGGAATGGTCGACGAGGTTGTTCGGCTGCATGACTCGGGAGTCAGCTGGGAGAGCCTCGAGTATTACGGCCTTGAATACCGCTTTATCGCCCGACACCTGCAAGGGCAACTGAACAGTAACGACCTTTTTCAGAAACTGAACAGCGCCATTCACCAGTTTGCCAAACGCCAGGAGACCTGGTTCCGGCGAATGGAACGACAGGGCACGAAAATCTCATGGCTCGACGGTCGGGACGACCTTGCAGCTCAGGCCCTGACCATCCTCGGGACGCACAAAGCATGCTGAGCGCCCGCCGCCGTTATCTCGATAAAAGAACACTGACCGGCCCTTGGCAAATTACCGGAGTTAAAAGGGATGATTATGCAGCAGCCGTCATCATTCCGGCCTGTGATGAGGAGAGGTGGCTCTTTCTAACCCTCGACAGCCTCGCCAAAAACTGTCCGCAACAGCGCCAGGAGACGCTGGTTCTGGTCGTTGTCAACCACCCCGCTGACGCCGCCAGAAGCATCAGGATTGCCAACCGGCGAACCCTCGAACTTTTCACGGCTTCGCCGCTCCGCCAGGGACTCCAACTCGGCTGGATTGATGCCTGCTCCGACGGATTCGAACTGGCCGAAGGGGGTGTCGGAAGTGCCCGCAAAATCGGCTTCGACCTGGCCCTGTCCCGGCTTGGAACCGACATCGATCCGCTTCTGATCTCTCTCGATGCCGACACGCTCGTCGAACCAAATTATCTCGAGGAAATCAGTCGGCATTTCGCTTCCAGCCGCGCCGGCGGCTGCGTCCTCCCGTTCCGTCATCAAGCCGCTAAAAACGAAAACATGCAACGCGCCATCGAACATTACGAACTCTACCTCTACTGTTATGTCATCGGTCTGAAGCTGGCCGGTTCCCCCTATGCCTATCACACCATCGGCTCGGCGCTGGCCTGCCGGACATCGGCCTACATCCGCTGCGGCGGTATGAACCGGCGCCGGGGCGGTGAAGATTTTTATTTTCTGCAGTCGCTTGCCAAAACATCCGGAGTCGACAATCTCGCAGGAACAACCGTTCATCCGGCCGGCCGCCTTTCCAACCGGGTTCCTTTCGGCACCGGACCGGCCATTGCCGGCCTGCTTGACAACCCGGAAACGAAACTGTTCTATCCGCTTGCCGCCTTTTCCCTGCTTGGCCGCTGGCTCGATTTGGCCAGACAATCACCCCTCCTTTCCGGTTCGGAGCTCCAATCTGCGGCATCCCGGATCGACCGGAGACTGGGGCATTTTCTGCACCGTCTTAAACTTTCCGAAAAATGGGACCGCCTCCGCAACAACCATCGGCCAGAAGATATGAACCGATCGTTTGACATCTGGTTCGACGCCCTCAGAAGTCAACAGCTGTTGAGATTTCTTTGCGACCACGGATTCTGCGAAAGACAGACTGCAGCCGCGGCGATACCGGAGTTTTTCAAGGTAATCGGCCTGAAATCATCCGGAGACCTGAAAACCGACCTCGAGCAGCTTCGCCATCTTCGGAATTGCCCCTGAAGGCACCAAAATAAAGGCTTTCCGAGACATATCAATTAGGGTATAGTTATGGCCATGTTTTTACGGGGATTAACAATGAGCAAGGACAGCAGTACTGCCGGCGGTGGCGTCCAGAAAAACAAGCGGAAGAATCTGCGCGCGCCGATTCTGACTTTGCGGGTCAAGCTCGATGACGGGCAAAAGGTCTTCTTCGGCTATGCCAAGAACATCAGCGCCTCCGGGATGTTCATCGCATCGGTCAATCCTAAAGATCCCGGCCAGGTTTATCAGGTTGAAATCCCCCTGCCCGCCCCAATCTACAAAACCATTCAGTGTACCTGCGAAGTCATCTGGAATCGCCATTATGACAGAAAATGTCAGCACGAGCCGGGCATGGGCTTGCAATTCATCGATCTCACTGCCGACGTTGCCGACGATATCGATCGTTGGGTTGCCGAATCGGGTGAAATGTAAAACGCAATACACCCTTTCGAATCCTGCTCCTTCTTTGCTGCTTACAATCCACTCGAATTCATCGAATCACCGATCTCCATCTCCTTGAGACGCACGACAGTTTTTTTCCGGACGGCAACCGGCATTTCAACGTGCAGACAGGTCGCGCCAAGCTTCGCCGCTTCGACCCGCTGCAGGGCATTGGCGCCGGCGCCCGGGAACCGGGGAGTGTCTGACTGCAGTCTTGCCAGCCGGAATCAACAAGCGGCAACTCCCGAAAAAATCGCAGCAAGACCATTTTGCGCCTCCCGGCCGAAAAACCGATTGTTTTATCGGGGAGCCGATAGTAAACACCATAATGTGCCGGATCGAGATAGATTGCGATACCGCTGAAAAGGTGTTGATTCGTCAACCGCGAACTCACTGAGAAATAACGCAGGTATCAGGGGCGAGTGACGCGACATTCAAAACTCCGCTACGGTAGATTCTTCTCAAGGATAAACGCCTGCTTCGAATTGACAACAACAAACCTTTCCAGAACACCTCAAATGCCATAAATTGTTGCGATAACAGGGGAAAGCGTGTATTTTTGACAATTAGTTGCGTGTAATAGGGATATTCAATTTCACGAATAAAGGTGCCGTAATGAACCTCGCTCTCAATCTCAGGTGGAAAATCCTCATCAGTCTTGTCGGCCTTACTTTTGTTTCACTCTGCGGTGCACTGATATTTTTCTCCAGCAAGAGCGAAACCGAGCTCAACAAAAGCATGGCCGCCCGGGTCGACCAGGTAGCCAATTTTGTCGACAGCACAATCAGTTTCAAAGAGACCGAGATCACCAATTACATCAAGCTGATTTCGTCCAACGTCGACCTCGTCAATGCTGTCTACTACGCCAGCCTGACCGACGACGATACCCAGTTGGCCAATGTCATCGATGCCGCTCAGTCGGTTTTTGACCTCGACCTGATTCAGGTCGTGTCGCAGGAAGGCAATCTGATGATTCGCAATCTCGCCGATGAATTAACCATCGAGGCCGCCAGCGGAGCGGACCATCCGCTGCTCGCCCAGGCCCTGAACGGAGAGGTCAGTCACGGCGTCACCGTTTTTGATAACAGGCTGTCAATCACAACCGTTGCACCGATCAAGCTGCAGGATTCACAAATCGGCATCATGGTCGGTGTCGATTTTCTTGACAATTCTTTTGCCGACGAGATTCAGCATATCAGCGGCGCCACCATCGCTTTTTACGATAGCGAGGGAGTCATTTCAACCTCGAATACGGCCATCGAAGGGACCAACCTCGCGGAAATTTTTGCCCGGGGGGAGAACACACTCGAGATTGAAGAAACTCCTTATGCCATATTTTCGAAGAAACTCGGTCAGAGCGGAAAATCGATGCTGGTCGCGGTTAATCGCAGCGACATGGCCGAAGCGAGCAGCAGCATCACCCGAACCCTGTTCACTATCCTGATCCTGGTGACCGTTATCGGGATTGTCGTTGCACTCGCCGTTTCGGGAAGCATCACGCGTCCGCTTGCCGCGATCGTCAGCACCCTGAAGGAGATCGCCGAGGGCGAAGGCGACCTGACCCGAACGCTTGAGGTCAAAAGTAAAGACGAAGTCGGTGAACTGGCGGAAAACTTCAATCGCTTCGCTGCCAAAATGCGGACGATGATCGCCCGTATCCATAATGTTGCCGGCGACCTTAACCAGGCGAGTGACCAGATCAAATCGGCGTCGACCACGGTTAACAACAGCAATCAGCAACAGTCCCAGTCACTGGAGGAATCGTTTCAGGCTCTGCAGGGCATTGACGAAAGTATCTCCGGCGTCGCCGAGAGCACCGGCTCGCTGGTCGAATCAGCCGAGGCGAGCTCCTCGGCAACCCTCGAACTCGGAGCGACCATTGAACAGATCGCCTCACAGATGGAAAAGCTCTTTTCGACTGTCGACGAGGTATCCAGTTCGATCAATGAAATGTCGGTCTCTTCGCAACAGGTTGCCGAAAACGTTGAGATCCTTTCCTCCTCAACCGAGGTTACGGCCTCCTCGATCATCGAGCTCGACGCCTCGATCAAGGAAATCGAGGAGAATGCCGAAAAAACCCACAACCTTTCGGAAGAAGCGGCCCGCGATGCCGAGGAAGGCAAGGCAGCCGTCGATGAAACGATTAACGGCATCGGTGAAATCCGCGAAACAGTCGACCGGGCGACGTCGGCAATTCAGGACCTCGGCGCCCAATCGAATGAAATCGGCAAGATCCTGACGGTTATCGACGAAATCGCCGACCAGACCAGCCTGCTGGCGCTGAATGCCGCAATTATAGCCGCCCAGGCCGGAGAGCACGGCAAGGGCTTTGCCGTTGTCGCCGATGAAATTCGCGAACTGGCCGAACGGACCGCAGTCTCGACCCGCGAGATAGCACTGATTATCAACAACCTGCAAAGCGGCACCAGGGAAGCGGTTGAAGCAATGGAAGCGGGCAGCCGGCGCGTTCATGAAGAGGTCGAGCGCTCCAAGGGGACCGGAACCGCCCTCGATCAGATCCGCACCAGTACCCTCAACGCATCGGAACAGGTTCGCGGCATCGTCCGGGCGACCCAGGAACAATCACGCGGCAGTCGCCAGATCACCGACTCGATCAATCAGATCTCGAGCATGCTTGGCCAGATCGCCGCCGCCATCAAGCAACAGACCGACGGCGCCCGCCAACTCGCCCATGCCGCCGAGGCAATGAAGGAAATCGCTTCGCAAGGCAAGCTGAGTACGGCCGAGCAGGCCAAGGGGAGCCGGCAGATCAATACCAGCATGGAACAGATCCGCAACATGATCGAGCGGATCGATGCGGCGACCCGCGAGCAGACCCAGCGCAGCCGACAGGTCGTCGAGGCGGTCGGCAAAATCCGCGAAATTTCCGAAGAGAACTCCGAGCGGACCTCCGAGCTTGATCAGGTGGCAGAGATCCTGACAAAACAGACGATGGCTCTCGAGGACGAAGTCGGTGCCTTCAAGGTATGACCCCTGGGCAAATCGAAGTCACGCTTCTCGGCACCGGCACCAGTACCGGAATTCCGGTGCCGGGATGCGATTGTCCGGTCTGCACATCTGATGATCCACGCAACAACCGCACCCGCTGCAGCCTTCTGGTCCGACACAACGGTAAAAATATCCTGATCGATACCGCCACCGATCTGCGTCAGCAGGTTCTGCGTGAAAAGATCTCCCGTATCGACGCGGTACTCCTGACTCACACCCATGCCGATCACATCCACGGAATCGACGATCTTCGCCCATTCAATAAGTCGGGGGATGATCCGATTCCGGTCTATGCCGCCGACGAAGCGATCCGCTCGATGCGGCGAAACTTTGCTTATATCTTCGGCAACGGCGAACGTTCCGGCTACTGCCCGCGCCTCAGCCTTCACGAGATCGACGGCCGATTCAATCTCTGCGGGCTTGAGATCATCCCGGTTCCGCTCCGGCACGGCAACGGCAACTCCCTTGGATTCCGATTCGGACCAATCGCCTACCTGACCGACTGCAACGAAATTCCGGCCGCAGCGAAATCGCTGCTGAACAACCTTGAGGTTCTGATTATCGACGCCCTTCGTTTCCGGCCGCATACTTCACATTTCAATATCGCCGAGGCGATAAAAGCGGCCGAACAGATTGGTGCTAAAAGGACCCTGTTGACCCACTTGAGCCACGAGATCGAACACGGGAAACATGAGACCGGCCTGCCGGATGGCGTTGAGTTTGCGTTTGATGGTCAAAAACTTCACTTGGCAATTCGACATGATAACGGTGAGTTATCCTTGCCAACTGACCCTGTTTCACATTAGAATTAGCAGGTTTCAATTTTCCCAAAGAGGCTGGCATGTATCAGGAAGTGCGACTTCACGGACATATCGATGAGACCATCGAGTACTTCGCCACAGCTGCGGCACGTGACGCCTACCAGTGTTATTTTTACGAGACCAAGGGTGACTCCCTTCGTTTTTTCTCCCCCGGCAATGAATTTATCATCGACAAAGAGGGAGTCAATCATCGGGGCAACGGCGGATCTTTTTGCGAGTACATGTTCGGTGTCGACCAGCCTTTGCCTGACCTCGCCAAGGGAGATGTCCGCAACCGCCTGATCCTCTATGGCGCGACGTACGAGGAGGGGAATAACGCCCTCACCTTTACCGACCGCAGCGACGGTCACCTGACCTATGATCGAATCTTTTTCGAGGGGAACGCACTCTATAACTACTATTTCTTCATGACCGGTTCGGTCTCCGGCCGGGTCCGCAATCAACAGGAGGATATTCTCCGCCTCCTCGGCAAGGTTCTCAAAAGAAGCGAAAATGTCAGCTTCTCCGACGATTCACCTCTGGTCGAAGAGCTGTTCGATCTGCTCGGTCACAAAAGTTCAATGTACCTGGTCAAACTGATCAACAAGAAACACAAGGCCTACCACGACGCATTTACCGACCTCTACTTTACCCACAAGTCGATTCCTGATGAAGAATACGATAATCTCAAGCAGCTCGCCGACCAGCTCGGTATCGACAAATACCAGCAGGAGCGGATCCGGATTGACGTTATGTACAAGCATCCGGACAACCGCCGGATTGTCGACGAATACAAGAGTATCCTGATCGAGTGCAACCAGAAGGGTTCGATAACCCACCAGGAGAATGCCCGCCTGACCCGGCTCAAGACCCTCTCGGTGCGCAACAAGATCCCTTCGGCCCTGTTCTACACGCTCGACGAGATGCTCAAACACGACAAACTGGTCGACCTCGACGAGCAGGGATACATCTCGGAGACCCGCCAGATACTGACCGGGATCTTCCTGCATGAACAGGAGATCGACGCCAACCTGAATAATGAGGATATGATCAAGCTGCTGCACGCCAAGCGCCAGGCGAGTGAGAACCGTGACCACATGTTCGAACAGCTTCTGCTTGATACCGGCAAGACATGCGATGAAAAGATCCGCGACGGGGCCGACCTGCAGCTGCTCGAAATGTTCTCCTATATCGTCACTTACTTTGACCGCTACGACAGCACCTCGGCCAACATCAACCAGCTCGCCTTCATGGAAAACGTCCACTTTACTGAAGAGATCATCCGCTCTCTGCTCGGCAACCGCGAGGAATTCAACAGCCTCTCGAGCGGGACCTTCAGCGAGCTCTTCTTCGAATCGATATTCGACAACAAGTACCTCGGCCAGTTCGGTCGCAAAAAAATTATCTGCCTGCAGAACGGCCTCGAGCAGATCAATGACGGCCGGATGACAGTGCAGGGCCTTCTTGGCCGCCTCAAGAATATCGACAAGGAAGAGAAGCTCTACCGGATCCTGCTCGCCCATGTCAAGGAACGGATCCGCAATTTCTATTCGAAGTACAACACCAAGGCCGAGCAGGATGCGCTGCGCGAAGAGATTACCGAGGAGTTGATCAACAAGAAGATCCTTGCCGATGAAATACCGGCCGATCTTTTCCGCGCGGTCGTTGTCAACATCAAGAAGGAGGCAATCTACGTCCACAACCTGCTGCCCCAGGTCATTGCTGAAAAAGACCCGGCCCTGCGCGAGGATTTCCTCGAAAACAGCGGCCTCGACCGCTTCTATGTCGAAGAACTCGAGCGCGAATATTTCGAGCTCAACGAACTCGACATGGAAGATCTCTACCAGATCCGCAAGGGACTCAACAACGTCGCCGCCTGATTACCCACACATTCCACGAGGCCAGAGCCATGTCACGACCCGCACCGGAAACGATTCGCAATATCGGCATCATCTCGCACATCGATGCCGGCAAGACAACCGTCTCCGAGCGGATTCTTTACTACACCGATGAGATTCACAAGATGGGCGAAGTCCATGACGGTCTGGCGACCATTGACTGGATGGACCAGGAGCAGGAGCGCGGTATCACGATCACCGCTTCCTGCACCTCCTGCAGCTGGAAGAACCACTGGATCAACATCATCGACACCCCCGGCCACATCGACTTCACAATCGAGGTTGAACGCTCGCTGCGCGTTCTTGACGGTGCGCTCACCATCTTCAGCGCGGTCGAGGGGGTCCAGCCGCAATCGGAATCGGTCTGGCACCAGGCTTCCCGCTACAACGTTCCGCGCATCTGTCTGATTAACAAGATGGACCGGGTCGGCGCCGACTACCGGGAGGTGCTCCGCCAGATTGAGGAGCAACTGCACGGTCGGCCGATCCTGCTCCAGCTGCCGCTCGGCAACGAGGGGGAATTCCGCGGTATCGTCGACCTGCTTGAAGAGAAACTGATTCTTTTTACCGAGGACGATCAAGGCCGCTCGCTGACCGAAGAGGCAATCCCGGCCAACCTGCAGAATGAAGCAACCACCGCCCGCGAAGCGCTCACCGAAGCGGCCGCCGATTTCGACGATACCATCATGGCCGATTTCCTCGAGGGGAATCCGGTTGCAGCCGATCGGGTCCGCGCCGCCCTGCGCCGCGGCGTTCTGGCCGGCGAAATTTTCCCGGTACTGCTCGGATCGGCTTTACGCAACAAGGGGATCCAGCCGGTTCTCGACGCAATCTGCGCCTATCTGCCATCACCACAAGATGTTCCGCCGCTGACCGCCAGCGACGCCGCCAGCCACGAAGAAGTGAAGCTTGAGCTCACCGAAAAGCAACCGCTTTGCGCCCTCGCCTTCAAGGTTGTCTCCGACGAAGGCCGCAAGCTGACTTTTCTGCGTATCTATTCCGGCCACCTCAAGGCGGGCGGCACCCTGATCAACAGCGGCACCGGCGTCAAGGAGCGGGCGGCCCGGCTCTTCCGGATGCACGCACACAAGCGGCAGCGGGTCGAGGAGGCATTCGCCGGCGACATCGTCGCCGCCACCGGCATCAAGGAGGTCCTGACCGGCGACACCCTCTGCGCCCCGGAGCGGCTGTTGTTGCTCGAAAGCATGCAGTTCCCGGAACCGGTCATCTCTCTGGCGGTCGAGCCGAAAGATGTGACCGCCAAGGACAAGCTGTTGCCTTCACTCGAAAAACTTCAGTGGGAGGACCCGACCTTCCGGGTCCGTGAGGATGCCGACACCGGGCAGACGATTCTGGCCGGCATGGGCGAGCTCCACCTCGAAGTGATCGTCCAGCGCCTGGCCCGCGATTTCGGAGTCGAGGTCAACACCGGCAAACCACAGGTCGTCTACCGAGAGGCGCTGCAGCAGGCGGTACAGCACCGGGAAACCTTCGCGCGCGAATTTGAAGGAAAGGCCCAGTACGGCGATATCGAGATCAGCCTGACACCACTGAAACGCGGGAGCGGCATTACCATCACCGTTCCGACAACTGAAGAGGCCACCGCGATACCGGCTACCTGGCTCGAGGAGTTGAAACCCGGCCTCGAACAGGCCTGCCGTTCCGGCATTCATGTCGGCTACCCGCTGACTGACCTCGATGTTAAAATCACCAAAATCCACCCGACCGGCGACACCACCGTGACCGGCCTCAAAGCGGCTGCCCAACGCGGCCTGACTGAAGCCGCCCGCAAGGGCAAACCGACCCTGCTCGAACCGATCATGGAACTTGAAATCATCGTCCCCTCCGATTACGCCGGCCAGGTCATCGGCGGCCTGCAACAGAAACGGGGCAAGGTCGAAGGGATGAACAGCCGGGCCGGCAACGAGATCATTCGTGCCCACACCCCTCTTTCGGAGATGTTTGGATATATGACCGAACTCCGCAGCGCCACCAAGGGCCGCGGCATGTTCAGCATGGAGTTTTCTCATTTTGATATCGCACCGGCTGAAACGCTCAGGCGTTTCGGGTTGAAGTAATCCCAGGCATCACGATCTTGGGCCGAATTTAAACAAAGGCAACTGGACGCCAAGAAACGATATCCCCGACTTGACGGGGATCAACTTTGCCTCCATTTAGCAATTTTATTGAAATAATCAGACCAAAGAACAGCCTGACTGGTCAAAATATTTCTGTTGTTGGAGATTTATGAACATGCTCACCTTGCCCGAATATCATGCATTAATTGAACAGGCGCCTATCCTGATATGGCGTGCCAATACAGACGCCCTTTGCGACTATTTCAACGAGCGCTGGCTCGTATTCAGAGGGCGTACGATGGAGCAAGAGTACGGCAATGGCTGGACAGAAGGCGTACACCCGGAGGACTTTGACCGGTGTCTGGAAATATTTCTCGGTAGTTTCAAAAAACATGAGATCTTCGAGATGGAATATCGCTTGATGAGATCTGACGGGGTCTATCGGTGGATATTCGATCGTGGCGTTCCATATTATAAAGATAACGGAGAATTTGCAGGTTATATCGGCAGTTGTATAGATGTGACCGAACGAGTCGAAGCGCAGGAAGCTTTAAAATTAAATTTAGAAGAAGAAATCCGCGTTCTCAAGGGAATCATTCCCATTTGTATGTATTGCAAAAAAATCAAAGACGACGAAGGGGCCTGGAGCCAACTTGAAAAATATATTTCGGAACATTCCGATGCCTATTTTAGCCACGGTATTTGCGATACGTGCATGCAAGAACTTCAGCAGGAATGATCAGGATACGGCCACAACCCTGGCCGTACCGCCCTTCAGCATAGACGGGCGGTACGGAGACGCTACTTTTTAACAGTGTTTTTTTAGATTTTGGCCAGGCAGGAAGTAGTCTGGCTGTTAAACCATACATCCCGCACCGGAAACGCTGTACGTGCTTATATTAAAATTAAAAAACCTGCTCAGACTTTCTCTGCTGTTCCTTGCTGTCGCCGTCTCGACACTGTCTGCGTCTCCGGCACCGGCGGCTGAAGGCACTGCCAAGTCCCCTATTCAGTCAGCCAGCGAAGTTGACTATCCCCCGTTCAGTTTTGTTAACGCCGAGCAAGAGGCCGACGGCTTTTCCGTCCAATTACTGCGGGCCGCCGTTGCCGCTATGGGTCAGGAAGTCGTCTTCGCTACCGGCCTCTGGAACGAAGTCAAGCAGTCGCTGGTTGACGGCAGGATCGATGTCCTGCCGCTGGTCGGACGAACCCCGGAGCGCGAAGCTGTTTTTGATTTCACATTCCCCTACCTCGAATTGCACGGCACGATTGTCGTGCGCCAATCGGAACAGCAGATTCAAGGTTTGACCGACCTCAAGGGCAAGAACGTCGCGGTGATGAAAGGCGATAACGCCGAAGAATTTCTGCGGCGCAGCGCTCTCGGGGCCAACATTATTCCTTTGAAAACTTTTCCCGAAGCGCTGCAGGCGCTGGCTCGGGGGGAGTATGATGCCGTGGTTATCCAGAAGTTACTGGCAACAGAGCTTATTGGAGAACTGGAGCTTGCAAATCTCAAAACGGTCGGTCCGCCCCTCGAAGACTTTGTCCAGAAATTTTGCTTTGCGGTCACCGAAGGGAACCGGGAACTTCTGGCGCACCTCAACGAAGGTCTCGCCATTGTCATGGCCAACGGGACCTTCGACCGCTTATGGCGGCAATGGCTGCAGCCGATTAAAACGTCCGCCTTTGAGCATCAACGCATTGTGGTCGGCGGTGACGATAACTATCCACCCTATGAATACCTCGATGCGAATGGCCAACCGGCCGGCTACAATATCGATTTGACCCGGGCCATTGCCGAGGAACTCGGTCTGCAGGTTACGTTTGAGTTGGCCTCCTGGGGAGAGATTCGGCAGAAACTCGATGCCGGGCAGATTGATCTGGTTAACGGCATGTTCTATTCGCCGGAACGGGAAGAGTCATACGTTTTTTCACCGCAGCATATCGCAATCTCCCACGTCTCCATTACCCGTGAAGGCCGCGAGCCACCACGAAACCTTACCGGGCTTTCCGGAAGGTCCGTTGCGGTCATGGCCGGCGACATTACCCACGACCTGCTTCTGGAAAACAGCGATCAGGCCAGGATCAAAAAGCTGGTAGCGACCGACTCGCAGCAGGAGGCTCTCCGTCTTGTCCAAAACGACGAGGTCGATGTTGCGTTGGCTGCGCGCTTGCCAGCATTGTACTGGATCGAGCAGAACGACTGGCAGAACCTCCGGGTCGGCTCCAGCTCTTTCATCGCACCGGAGTATTGTTACGCCGGCATCCACGGCGCTGAAGAGATGGTGACCCTGTTTGCCGAAGGCCTGGCGGCCGTTAAGGAATCCGGAAAATACCGGGGAATCTACAATAAACATCTTGGCAGCTATGAAGCGTTTGATCCGACGACCACCTATGTTTTACTTGCGGTCGCCGCAGGGCTTCTGACCGTGCTTGTGGCGACCCTGATCTGGAATAGCACCCTCAAAAAAGAGGTTGCCCGCCAAACCCTGGAACTGAGCAGCGAGGTCGAGGAACGCAAGAAATCGGAACGGGCGATCAGGCAGCGCGAAGAGACCATTTCCATGTTGCTCAATTCGACCGCAGAGGGTATCTACGGTGTCGATCGCGACGAGGTCTGCATCTTCTGCAACAATTCTGCGCAGCGGATCCTCGGGTACGATGAAGAGCAATTGATCGGCACCAACCTGCACCACAAAATCATCGTTGAGCCCCTGGACCAGGAAAGCAAGCCGATGGAACTCTGCCGGGTCAAGCAGGTCATCCAGAGCGGTGAACCGATCCATATCGAAAACAACCTGATTCGCCGGGCCGATGGTTCACCCTTTCATGCCGAGATCTGGGTCCACCCGATGCAGCACGGTTCCGGGACGGTGGGCGCTGTGGTCACCTTTCTCGACATCTCCGAAAAGATCAGTATGCAGGAGCAGCACCTCCGCTCGAGCCAGCTGTCGGCCCTGGGAGAAGTGGCCGCCGGCGTTGCCCACGAAATCAACAACCCGATCAATGGCGTCATCAACTACGCCCAGATTCTGCTCAACACCCTGCCCGTCAAGGAGCGGGAAGAAAAAATTCTCAACAACATCATCAAGGAAGGGAGTCGGATTTCATCGATTGTTTCGAACCTGCTGCACTTCTCAAGAAAAAGTGATAGTGAGAAGACAAATATCCACGTTAAGGAACTGATTGACGAGCCGCTGCAGCTCTACCACACGCAACTGGAGAATGACGGCATTGCGCTCGACTTGTCCATCCCCGAAGAGCTGCCTGGCGTTTACGGCAACGTGATGCAACTCGAGCAGGTGGTCCTCAATCTGCTCAGCAATGCCCGGCATGCTCTGAGCAAAAAATTCCCGGAGCCGCATGCCGATAAAATCCTGAAGATTTCGGCCGAACTGAATACGTCCGCCGGTGAGGCGATGGTGCAGCTTGTCTTTTTTGACCACGGCTGCGGCATCGCCGCGAATCAGCTCAAGAAGATTTTCAATCCTTTCTACACCACCAAAGCAGCCGGCGTCGGCACGGGCCTTGGCTTGAGTATCTCGCATGACACCGTGACAAAACATGGCGGTACGATACGAGTTGAGAGCGAACTTGACAGGTATACCAGGGTAACCGTAGAGCTGCCGGCATCAAAAACCTGACAAGGCAGGCCGGTGCAGGGTTCTTGCTGGAACAGACTGTCGCGCTTCTGGGCATCATGGACTCAAAAACCAGGACTACAATATTCTGAAGCGAAAGGGGCACACTCAAATCAGGCATTTTTTCAACACATGGTTAGAAATCAATTTACAGGAATGGTCATCTGATTGACCGTTCTTTTTTTTTCGAGTACAGTGACTTCTGAAATTTATATAGCTTGACAGGAATTTGCCGCCGGAGGGGGCTGGCCGGATCGATTGAAACCACTCTACCCGCAGGGTGGTATTGTTATCTGAAGTTTTACGATTTTACACGCTCGTACCAAATATGGATTAACGGAGTTTAGTCACTGGAGAATGTTTTGAAGTTCAAATTTTCAAAGCGAATACACGTACTTTCTCTCCTTGGTCTACTCCTTACGTTTTTTTCATGTGTCCTCAGTATTCATTCGCCTCAACTGATAGAAACATCTGAATCTCTTCTTCTCGATTATCGTTTTCTGTTGCGAAATATCATTGCCCCGCCAGCTCAGCCTGAGGACATCGTCATCGTCGAAATCGACGAAAGAAGCCTCGAAAAATATGGCCGATGGCCCTGGAGCAGAGAGCTGCAAGGTCAACTCATCGAAAAGATTTTCGATTGTTCACCAGCCGTCCTTGCTGTCGATATTTTCTACTCTGAAGTGGAATCGGAGGAGAACGATAAAAAACTCGGCAAGATTATCGCAGCAAATAGTGAAAAGATCGTCCTCGCCGGCGCCTTCGATTTTGCAAAGGAAAACACATCATTTCCTCCTGACTTTCTTCTGGACAGTGCCATACTCAAGGTAAGAGATTATTCCTCTCTCGGAAATACCCTCCGGGTCACGAACTTCAAAAAAGCTGTAGAAAATATTTACACGGGAGGTATGATCGGACACGTCTTGAGTCCGCCCGACCTTGACGGGAAGTTACGATGGGAACATCTCTATATCAACTATCAGGACGAATTCTACCCGTCGCTTGCGCTTGCTACCTCAGCAAAGGCAATGAACGTACCGATTGAAGAGATCACGATATATGGTAATTATGGTGTCGGAATCGGCGATACCCTGGTCCCGACCGACCCCTCTGGGAGAATCCGGATAAACCATTTGGGCGGGAAAGGTTTTTTCCTTCATCTTTCGGCGGCTGACATCATCTCGGGAGAGGCAGACCCCTCCCTGCTTGCCGGGAAAGTCACAATATTAGGAACAACGGCTATTTCAACGTTTGACTTCATGGTCACGCCCTTCCTTTCGAGAGCTCCGGCCGTCGAAAAAAACGCAACAGTCATCGAGAACCTTCTTCACTCCCGTCTTATCAGGGCCGTTCCGCTTTCAATTCTAATCCTTATCATCATCACGACGGGAACTTGTCTCTCTTTTCTCCTGCCGAAACTGAGGGCAGCAGGAGGGATCATCCTCTCGACATCTATCATCCTTCTTTTTGTAATCCTGAATGTCTATCTCTTTACATTCGAAGGGAAATATCTCAATTTTTTCTATCCCTTCGCCAATATGGCCATCATTACACTTTTCTTCGGCGGCTACAAATACTTCAATGAAGAGAAAAAATCCAAAGAATTAAAAAGAATTTTCTCCTCCTACGTCTCACCGAAAATTGTCGAACAACTTATCAAAAATCCCGAGATGGCGCGCCTTGGAGGAACCCGCAAAGAAGTGACCGTTCTCTTTTCTGACATTCAGGGATTCACCACTTTCTCCGAGAGCAGGGATCCTGAGGAAGTCGTTTCAATGCTTAACGAATATTTCAAGGTCATGTCCGATATCATTTTCCATTGGGACGGGACTCTGGACAAGTTCGTCGGGGATGAAATCATGGCATTCTGGGGGGCGCCAACCGAGCAACCTAACCACGCGGAACTTGCGCTAAGCTGCGCCCTGGACATGTCTGATCAGCTTGATAAATTAAGAGCGCAATGGCAGGCGGGAGGAAAGGCGCAGATAGACTGTGGCATCGGCCTTAATACAGGGGTCGCCCTCATCGGCAATATCGGGTCGCCTGACAAGATGATGGACTACACAGCCATCGGCGACACCATCAACCTCGGCGCCCGGGTCGAAGCGATGACCAGAAAATATGAGACACGGATCCTGATTACGGAATTTACACAGTCCAAACTTGCTGAAACCTGCGCCAGAAAGGATTTCGAGCAGATTATCATCAAAGAGGAAGATACGGTCAAGGTCAAAGGAAAGGCCCAGGCAGTCACGATCTATAGCGTCATGTCAGCCGCTCAGGATTAAAGGTACCTACTCGAAAACCGAGTAGAATGCTTCATTCTGATAGACATTAAACTTCCCTTCGCGATCGGCACGCTCAGGATCCCCCTCCTTGCGTGAGGAGTCGTCGTCAAAGACGACAACAATCCTCCCGTCTTCAGTAACGGCAACCCCTTCCGGTTTGTGCAGAAAAGATCGGAGCACCTCGATGTCGCAGTCACCCGTACCCTTCTCAAGGAGGTCTTCGGGGATGGCCCAAAGGTGCCCACCCAGGGCATCGATGCTCTCGCCTTCGTAGCTTGTCAACATCAGGTAGCGCTTTCTGAGCCCATCATATTCGAGGGCGGAAATCCCTTCGGCCCGGCCGAAGCGCTTCACGGTGTCGACCTCAAGGACTTTTTCGAGAGGATCGCCGCCATCGACAATCGGAAGTTTCCATATCATGACGACGTAAGAAGGCTCTTTGTAACTTGGTCCGATTTCACGGACACCGACATAAGCGGCCCTGTCATCTCTGGAAAGGGCAAATGCTTCGATCTTCATGTATGGGGTGTTGAGTCGTTCGCGCAACTCTGCCAACTTCGCCCCAAGCTCCGGGAGTTCCTCAGAAGACCAGCCACCGCCAGAACGGGGTGATATTTTGATAAGTCTGTTGTAGGCAGGATCAGGCCGATCGTACGAGGTGACCGCATATATCTCCCGTGAACCCCGGTTCGAGGCTGAAGCATCCTCGAATTTGCGCGCTTCGATTATGCGGCCATCTGCAGTCCGCAGAGGGATGTTTTCAATAAGGAAGAGTCCCTCCTGCAGATGATAAAGATAAACGGGAGGTTCGTCGTTCTTATCGTTAAAGACGAAAAGGTTCTCCCCCTGGTGAGCCAGACCCGATGGTTCAAACCTTGCGGCACGTGCGTGAGGGCCCTTCATGGTCAGATAGGTATCTTCGACCGGTATCCCGGAAGAACATCCCCAGAGCGGAATCAGACACAACAGCGGCAGGAACTTAATCATTCGATGGGGCATGCGATTTCTCCATAAAGGCTCTGAGTCTCTGCGAAAGGGTCGTGATGATGCCGCGAGTCAGTTCCGGATACTCCTCGATCAGTTCGTAGAAGTCGCCGCGATCGAGCTTCAGAAGATCACAGTCAGATATCGCCCTGACCGTCGCACTTCTCGGCGCGTTATCGAAAAGCGCCATCTCCCCGAAATAATCCCCTTTACTCAGGACGTTAATCCTCTTCTGCTCCTTCTCCACCGACACATTCCCGTTCAAAACGATATAGAAGGAGTCACTCGGATCGTTCTCCCGGCAAACGACTTGACCTTCTTCGACCGATTCTTCAGCGAACATCTCGGCCACCGGGCGAAGTTCTTCTCCGGAGAGGAGTGAAAACATCGGTACACTCTTAAGGAAAAATATTCTATCCATCGTCCACATCGAAGGACCTCCACTCTCTTGAGTTTTTTCGGTAACGACCCAGTTCGCAACAGACTTCAACCACGGATCATCTATTTCCAGAAGCAGATTCTGCCAGCCGCCTGCGCATTCCCCCTGGACTTCTCCTGTCGGCGCGGGGGAAGCCATCGGTAATGTATCTTCAAGGAAAGGAATGACATAAGAGGCGGTATCCTTATGGATAATATTTTCAAGGAGCTCTATGCTGTTGGCAACATCCCTCTTCTGGGTACTGATATAGTTCAGAAAGGCCTTGTAAATGGTCTTCTGATCGTAGAGAAGTCCCAATCCTCTAAAGATGCTCTCCCTGTTCCTTGCGATGCTATGGGTGATCTCCCGACAAAACATATTCCCCTTGAAAGATTCTATCTGATCGGGGTTCTCCGCAATTCTTGAAAAGGTGGCGAGGAGCACTTTCAATTTTTGCCCAATTTCGATCTCCGCTAGAATGATCTGAAGGAGTTTTTCTTCGAATCGATGCATATCATGGAAGGTTTTATTAATCGTGTTGAGAGATGACAGGGCCATGTTCCGATCGATCGAATCGGCATTAACGGCAATATCGACCAGATTTTCAACTGACTCGTCGCAGACGATCCGGCCGAGAGTGGAGAGGATTCCAAGTCGCAAACGCGAATTACCGTCATCGCGGTCATAGGTCTCACGGAGGAAGCGGACGCCCTCCGGGCCATAAGAAACCAGGGCGCTCTTCGCAACGCCGCACATCCCTCCAGATGCAAGAGCGTGGATAAGAAAAGGGAGAAGGGTGGGAGTCGAGAGGCGTCCCGCTGATTTGATCGCCTCTCGAAGAACCGATTAGTCGGGGCTTTCGAGTAGAGGGATCAATGGCTCTGCCAAGGAATCCAGAGCAACCTCACCGGCGATATACGCAGCCGTTCTCTGCTCTTCCGGCAGAGCGCTGTCAAACAGCTGCAGGAGACGCGACTCGGCGAGAGCTCTCGTTTCAGAATCTCCTTTCAGAATGAGATAAATCAGAGCTTCTCCCAGAACCTGGAGGTCTTTGCAGGAAAGGTATGGATCTAAATCTCGAGTATGATCAGTGCCCGGGATACAGCAAAGAGCACGAATGCAATACGCTTGATCAGCCGAAATACCTGTCGTTGCAAGATGACGCAATAAAACTCCGGAGGCTTTTTCGCCAAGACATTTACCGGCGACCATCAGGGCTTCTTTTCGGATGAGAGCACTTTTGTGATCAAAGAGCGCGCTTATGCGATCAAGACTCACCGGCAACAGATTCTCCTTGATCAGTTCAAGGGAGAAAAGGACCTCCTTGTCGACCTTTGACGTGAGGGTCTCCTCGATTGCACCGATAATATTTGGCTCGGAGATCCCTTCTGAGAATCCACCACTCTCCTGCAGCCTAATCCTTCGCCTGCTCAAAGAGCTTCTCAGCTTTTCCACATAAGGTTTTTTGAGATTGATGGCAGACAGAACGGCGAAGATGCAGAGAACGGAAACGGTAACTGATATCATCTGGAGAGACATCGTCTTCTCGGCAAGGATCAGTAAACCACTGGCCATCAGAACGGCCAGCGGTTTAAAGATACCATCCGAAGAAATCTTCAATTTTGACTGCTTGGCCGGTGAGTATGGCATATAGAGGATACTCGACGCCGTCTTGAATGATGAGTATTTGAGAACGTTTTCTGAAAAACGGATCCCGGCAACAATCCAGATGGATGGCAAAAAGACAAAAACGAGTGAACCTGTAAAGAGAGTCATTGGCATAAGCAGGAGGCTTACGACCATTCCGAAGGTCAGCAGGATGCGCCCCGCCACGAAGAGTTGGAAAAAGAGGGCGACTGCATTCAATGCCGCGAAAAAAATGCCGAGAAAAGCTGTGATCTGATCCCTGGAATAGCTCTCTTTAAGCATCGATTTGAATTGAAAATCTATCAGGGTCGAACAAATAACCATGGTGCAGGAAAGCGCGAGGAAGGTCAGCATCAGCCTGTCCTTCATCACATCAGTGCCCGCCGAGGACATGCGTAAGAAAAAATTCCTGCTCCGCGAACTTTCCGTGATCTCCTCAGCCTGAGAGCCCAGAAAAGTGTTGAAGATCTTCATGTCCAGAATGAGCATGAAGCCGAGGATGGGGATCACCGCCAGAAGGAGATTTTCTGTCCCGAACCAATGGGCCAAAACCGGCACCAGAAGCCCCATAAGAACGGCCCCCATCGTTCCTCCCGCATTGACAACTGAAGAGAGCCTCTTCGCCTCCCTGGTATCAAAGGTCCTTATGACCGTTATGGCACTGATCATGACAAGAATATCGACAAGGGTCTGCAAAACGATATAAAGCGCAAAGACGAGCCAAGGGGCAGGATTGGCAAGGAAAAGTCGTGCAAGGACAAGAGCTGCAATGAAAACAATTTTGAGGCCGAGAGACTCCGTGGTCTTCTTAAGCGTAAGAGAGCTTTGAACAGTTGAGACAAAGACAAAGAAGACAGATTGGAACGCAAAGAGGTAAGGGAGGTAATGGGTCTCGTAGGTGTCCAGGAAAAGGGCCGTTATCAGGCTCTGAATAACCACCAGGGCGGCTATGGCCAGAGCCGAATAGGTCGATAGGACAAGAACTTTTTGCCCTTCACCCTGTTTTATGCCGAGAAGGTCGCTGAGTTTATCCACAGGACTGATCTTTATTGCCATAGCTCTCGGCAGTAATTGATAATTGAGTGTCCATCCGAAAATCCGGATGGACACTCAATGGTTTCTGGTGGTGGATCGCCTTCCCAAGAAAAAGCTAGGGGATCGTTGGGCCCGGTTGGCCCGGTTCGCCAGAGTCAGGATCCTGATCAACGGGTGGCTCGAGCGCTGGATCCGGTTCGGTGATTGCATCGATCGTATCCGTTATGTCGTCAACTTCTTCGCTAACTTCGGACTCCTCCGTTATGCCGGTGAGGGGGACCGCTACCGGTTCGGAAACAGCCTTGCCCTGTTCGATTGTAACCATCTGTCCCGCTCGAATGAAGATTTTTCCACCCTGGGAAGGATCAACAGAAGAGACATCAACAATTCCTTCAAGGCAGGTAACAGTCGTAAAAGGATTGCCGCTTTCATTGACTCCGACGTTGAAATCGATCACGGTGCCACGGGCCGCGGCGTAACTTGTCGGCGTGTGAACCTCGAAATTGGTCTTGCCGACGACCGCACGCATCTGGCCATCGACAAGATTAAATATCGACTGGCCCCGATCTTCTCTATTGTAAACAAAATCTGATATCTGCATCTTTGACCGTGACTTGAGAGTCAGAATGCTGTCGTCAACAAAGAGCATTTTGATCCGTGAACTCCCCCCGGTCGCGACTGTATCGTCCAATTCGATACTATCGTTGACCATGGCCGCTGCCGCTTGTCCCTGAGTCTTATAAATCGTCGCCTCCCCCCTCACCTGAACGACCTTGCCGACAAGAGGAACGGCATACCCGTTGGAGGAGAGAACCAAAAGCAGAACCGTCATCGCAAGAATTATTCTAGCCATGATTAAAACCTCACTTTCAGATCGAGTCCGGTTATGGCCCTGTCATAAGTATAGTTGTCCATATTGGCCTTGTTATTAATATAACTCTGACTAAACATCAAACCGACATAGCTATTGAGCTGCTTCTCGAAACTCAATAAGGCCTTGTAGCTGTCTTGTTCTCTCTTTTTCGGATCAAATCCTTTTATCTCATCATATTTACGACGGTCATAGCTCCCGTAAATTCCGAAATTGAAATCGCCACTCAGATCTAAATTGTATTCGAGAAAAGTCTTGTTGCTGCTGTATTGACGAAAATCCTCCTTAGCAGAGTTTTTCGCATAGACATAACCCAATTTTGCTTTGCCCATCTCTCCCAGTTTCGCCGTTTGAACAATACCGGCAATATGTGTATGGCCTGTTTTCTGAGAGTTCGTTGGAAAAAGGGGGCTGTCCTCGTAGTTGGTTTGCTTGTAATTGTATGTAAGGATGGTCATAAGCTCATCCCCTTCCGGAATGATAATAGACGGGCCAAAACTGTTCGAATAGTTGTACTTTTCACTTCCGAGGAATGTGTAGTTAAAGGCATAGCGGGCTTCCAGGGTTACTGCCTCGAACCGATATTGGGTCTTTGCTTTCAGAGCATGTGACTGGATATCAGAATCATCGAGTTCATTGTGCAGAGTCTGAAAGAATGAATAAGAAGTGTTCAATTTGAATTTATCGGTGCGGAGCGCATCATATCCGCCATTAAAAGCAAAGGTATTTCTCCAGTCGCTCTCATCGTCAACTCCAAACGGGAGCGTTCCTGACTTCGATTTAACGATAACATTGGTGTCGTACTGAACTCCCGTCGAAAACTCAAGCTTCCAAGGTTTCTCCGCCTTCTTGATCGCCTCTTCTATCTGCAGAATATAATCATCAGCCTGCTTCGCAAGATCTGTACTGGGAGCCAAATCTCGCGAATTTTCAAAGAAATCTTGAGCTTCTTCATAGATCTTCGTTCGGTAGTAGTAAAATCCAAGCTCATAGTTGACCTTGGGATCTTCGGGATAGGAACGCAAAAGGCCTTTCAATATTGCCTCAGCTTCGTCAAGCCCCTCTTTGTTGAGAGTCATGCCAAGATAAAGCATCGCATCGTAGCTTTTCGGGTTGATCTTCAGGGCTTCCCGGAAGGAGGCTTCAGCATCACGGTATTTTTGCTCAGCCAGAAAGGCCTGACCCTGTTCCACAAGCTCTTCAGGAGAAGCCGCAAAACCATGCGGGACAAAAAAAACAAACAACAAGGCAAGCAGGACCAATAAGGAACGTTTCATTTCGAGACCCCTTTAAGTTGTTGTTAAATAAGAAAAATTAAAGCTGCAAAAATAAAAATAAAAATCCCATCTTCAACAACCGAAGATGGGATTAAAATATATTCCTCTACTCTTCCCCATCTCTCTTCGGCGGCCCAGCCATCTCTTTATTTCGAGACCTGAAACTCTGCGTCCTGGCATTGCTGCAAGTTTGCTCTTTTCGGAGAGTTATCACAGATTAACAAACAGGGTTTTACATGTCAATCAATACTTAGAATGAGAGTGAATCATGCTTTCTACAGACGCCTCTGATTAATCAAGTTTACTGAAAATGAAGATATATGAAGAAGGTGTCACCTCACCTGAGTGTCTCATAAATCCTCACGCAACTCGTTCCCGGATGACCTGAGGGATTTATCAGAGCTATTTCACCCCCTGAAAACACCCTCCCCAGTAACGACACGTCATCCTGCAGCAGCCCGGTGACTTACTAAGGACTCGAGCGCCATTCGGGCATAACGGCAGCTCGTCTGCAGGCTCCTGCCGTCGCGCGAAAGCACCGCGAGGTGTTCCAGCGCGAGTTCGAGGGCAAGACCCTGTATGGCGACATTGAAATCAGCCTGACCCCGCCGAAGCGGCGGAGCGGGCTCAGCAACAGCGTTCCAACGGCCGAGGAGGTCACCTCGATCCCGGCGACCCGCTCACCGACCTTGATGTCAGGATCACGAAAGTTCACACCTGTGGCGCCACCACCGAAACCGGCCTCAAGGCGGCGGTCGGCAGCAGAAACGGGGCAATATCGAGGGACTGAGCAGCCGGGCCGGCAACGAGATTATCCGTACCCTCACACCGCGCTCGGAGATATTCGGCTGAATTCTCGCATTTCGATGTCGCGCCGCAGGAGACGCTCAGGCAAGTCAGGGCGAAACAATCCCGACGCTTTCCCCTGCCTCTCTTCGGAAGGTATTTCATCTTTTGAATTCAGCGATAAGGTATAAACACAGACTAAACAAGAGGGAGGACGAGGCATCATGGGAACTCACTGGATCGATGAAGGATGTATCAATTGCGCAGCGTGCGCTGAAGTCTGCCCTGTAGACGTCATAAAGTGGGAGACGACAGCCTGAATCGAGTTCCCGAAGATTCCGAAAAGCAGGGTTTCCTCAAATCATCGATCTGAAAAAACAGATGGACGAAAAAGCTCCGCGACCGCCCGGAGATTCTCTGCAAGGCGGCGAAAATCGGCTAAAGTCTCTTCCCGGGATGATCCAGGGAGTTACAGAACATTATCTTCTCCCGAGAAACTCCATCCCGAGCAGAGAGACATCATCCTGCAGGGGGCGACTGTTGCCGAAATGATCGAGGGCCCGGCACAGGCCGGTGCAGGATTCCTGCAGGGTCAAGCTGTCGCGCCGCAAGACATCAAGAACCCGCTCGGGTCCGAACGCTTCACCACTGAAGTCACTGTACTCGGTAACCCCGTCCGAGTAGAGGTAAAGGCGGTCGCCCGGTTGCAGGGCCAGGTGCCCCTCTTCGTAAGGTCCGGTGCCGTGTAGTCCGATCAGGCCGCCGCCGGTTGTCAGCCATTGATGCGAACCATCATTGTGGATAAGAAGTGGTGCCGGGTGCCCGGCGCAACTGTAGGAAACGGTACCGGTCCTGATATTGATCAGCATATAGATGATCGTGAAGAACTTGTCGAAACGATCGAAGGGGTATTCGTTGGCGAGCTCAACCATGACTTCGGCCGGCGAGAGCAGGCGATAGTAGGGCGGCTCGGAGAACACTTTTTTAACGATCTGGCTGGTATGGGTCGATAAAGACTGGTTGACCGAAACCGTGACCATCGCCGAAGAGATTCCGTGCCCGCTGACATCGAGCAAAAAGGCCATGATCGTCTCCTCATCAACCTGGAGAACGTTAAACAGGTCACCGCCAATTTTCTCGAACGGTGAAAACTCCCAGGCAAAAGTCATCGCGCTGATATTAGGCAGCTTGCCCGGCAGTAGCGACTGCTGAATCAGCGCCGCCGAGCGCAGATCTTCTTCCTCCTCGGCGCTCCGCTCGAGCAAACGGATCTGCATCTCCTTGAGTTCCCGGGCCTGCCAGGCGAGTTGCCGGTAAAGGCTCAGTTTCTCCGACCATTCGGTCAGATTGTTCTGGTCGCGAATGACGCCATGGGTCGGTTCGATCTGTTGAAAACCGGGACTTTGTTCAGAAGAAAAAAGCAGACAGGGCGCATAGTGTTCGTGTGCGGTTTCAAGCATCGTGATGCCGGCTTTTTTATCCTCGTGGAAAAGCCGGGACTCGATCATGACCAGACATTCGGAGTTGATCGACGCCTTTCCGGCATCGGCAAAACTTGCCTTCCACGCCAGTGCATATCCCTGGTCGATCAGGAACTGCCTGACCTCAACCGGCAGGTCATTACTCCCTTTTGCAAACAAAATAGCATCAGCCATGGCATTGCCCTCTTTGCATTTGCCCACTTTATCATTATACTGCCGATTACGCATTTATTGATTTCACGCTTAAAGGAGCCGTAATGCCCCAACTTCTTATCGTCGGGTTCGGTGATATCGGCCAGCGGACTGCCCGGCTCGCCACCTCTTCCGGATTCGACGTTTCTGTCGCCAGCCGCTCTATCGAACTGAAAGCAAGTGAACAGGATGCGGCTCTCAACCTCTTCACCGCGAATCTCGACCGGCTCGGCACCCTCGGCGGGTTGCCGACCAAACAATCGATGATTCTCTACCTGGCCCCACCGCCGCCGCATGGCATTACCGACCCGCGGGTCCAGAATTTCTGCAACAGTATCCGCAAGGGCGAATTGCCGGTCAAAATCGTTTATGTCAGTACAAGTGGTGTCTATGGCGACTGCAGCGGTGATCTCGTTAATGAAACCCGGCCGCCACATCCGGAGACCGACCTGGCCAAACGGCGCGCCGATGCCGAAAAATCCTTCCGCAAGTGGGGGATGGCACACGGCGTCCCGATCATTATCCTCCGGGTTGCCGGCATATATGGACCGGGCCGCCTACCGGTCCAGCGGCTCAAGGAGGGAACCCCGGTTCTGCGCAAGGATCAGGCTCCATACAGCAACCGGATCCATGCCGACGATCTGGCCCGCGTCTGCCTGGCTGCCGTGCAGAAGGGAACGGACGGCTCAATCTACAACGTTTGCGACGGTGAAGAATCGACGATGACCGACTACTTCAAAGCTGTTGCCGACATGTACGGGCTGCCTGAGCCCCCGGTCATCAGCATGGCGGAAGCGCAGACGGCCCTCAGCCCGGAAATGCTTTCCTACCTGCTCGAATCCCGCCGGCTTGACAACAGCCGAATGATCGACCGGCTCGGGGTCGAGCTTCTCTACCCGGAACTCGAACAGGGTCTCTCGGCGATCCGTGACGAAATGCTCGAAAAGGAGTGATCGATTGCGTTCCGGGCAGCAGAGACTATACTTGATAGACGACTCGACATCACCGGAAATATTGATGAAAAGAACTCTTCGCCTGATTACACTCCCGATTTTTTCTGGACAGACTGCCGATGACCATACCTTCCTGATGGCGATTAGCGGATACCCGGGGAGCTAACTTGCTGTTACTTGATAAGACCCTGAAATGACGAACTTTTCTTTTATGCTCTGTTTTGCTATTATCGGTTCAAGACGGTAAATCAGGGGGGACCGCGTGGCGATTGACCAAAACAACAATTACGAACTTGATTATG
Organism: Desulfuromonas sp.; assembly: GCA_002869615.1. Lineage (NCBI taxonomy): Bacteria > Pseudomonadati > Thermodesulfobacteriota > Desulfuromonadia > Desulfuromonadales > Desulfuromonadaceae > Desulfuromonas > Desulfuromonas sp. Next base: position 39,333 of record PKUH01000110.1, read on the forward strand.
ATCCCAAGCTTCTTAATCGGTTCATCTTTTTATTTAACATCGCCCGCCATCACGCCAAGTCCTACCCGATCAATCACCCGCAGATTGCCAAATCGGTCCAGAACTTTCTGTCCCTGCTTGACAGCCTGCTTGAATACCGCGATGAAATCACAATCGGCGTCGCCAAGGACAACCTGATCATCGGTGATGCCAGTCTTGAGAAGAATGCCGTCTTCAAGGACCTCGCCAATTCACTTTTTGAATGCGATATTGCCTCGTTCACCATCCGTCGCTCAGTCACCCACGACGAGCTCCTGAGCTTTTACCAGTTAATCACCCTCGATCCCGAGGAAATTCGCGAAAAAGGTGGCTGCGGCTACCTGCTGCGCGACGCCGGTGTCGGCTCGGTACTGGTAATGGATATCGATTATTCGTCCTTCCATACCACCGAGATGGATTCCATCGAAGCGCCATCCGACGATGAAATCGAAGCGGTCATCGATGCACCATGGGAAAGCTTCATCAGCGGCCTTATCGAGGGGAACCTGAGCGCCGATGGCGAAAAAGCAACCGTCGATGATATCGATCCGGCGACCCTGGCCCAGATGATGAACGATCTTAAAAAGGAGAAAGGTAAAGCCGAAGAAGACCAGGGCGATGACAGCTACGACGCAACCATCACTTCTTTTTTCAAGGAACTCGACCGCGAGGGGCTCAGCGAAAAGGCGAGGGCGGCTTCCCTGATCCGACTCGGAAACTTTGTTGACCAGCTCAATCCGGACCTGCGTCGGGATCTTCTCAACAGCACCTTCGCAACCCTCGGCGACCGGACCGAACTCGCCGAGAACATGCTGAGCGGCGTCTCGCCAAACACCCTGATTGAGATCTTCGGCGAAGCGAGTGAAGAAAAGATTACCGTGCCGCCGGGATTGCTCAACATGCTGGCCCGCCTGTCCGAAGGCGGCGCTGACAAGGAAGTGGGCAAGCGGGTTATCCAGAAACATTCCGAGTCTCCCGAAGAAGATATCGAGGAACGGATCCGGACCATCTTCCAGAGCGGCAATCCGGGGCAATTTATCCCTGATGACTACCAGAAATTCCTGGAGAGCGTTCTCGAAATACAGCGCCTCAGTGATATCCCCGACGCAACGGTCGAGGAACTCTCGGAGACCCTCGAAGGGCATGACATCGAAACCTCGGTCATGAATGTTATCCTCGATCTGATCGATATCGATCCGATGTCGGAGCAGGCCGACCTGATGACCAGCAACCTGATCGACCTGGTACATTATTTTATCGAGGTTGGAGATTTCGACGCCCTGGCGACAACCTACGACCGGCTGCAGGAACACCATGAGGAATCCGAAGCATTTTCGATTCCGATTGCCGAAGAGACCCTGAAAATCTACGATACCGAAGAATTTACCAACGCCGTTCTTGACGGTCTCGATATCTGGGGCGCTGAAAAACATGACGCCATCCGGAGACTGATCGGCCACATCTGCGGCCCGTTCATCAATCCGATTATCGAGCGTCTCGCCGAGGATGATGATATGGCGATGCGCCAGTATATGATGTCGGTTCTGTACGAAATGGGCGATCCGGCGAAAGAGGCACTGATTAAAAAGCTGCACGACAAGCGCTGGTATTTTGTCCGCAACGCTATCATCCTCTTGCGTCGCTTCGATGATCCTTCAGTGATGCAGCCGATGAAGCGACTGATCGGCCACAAGCATCCGAAAATCCATCTCGAAGCGATGAAAACCTATCTTCACTTCAAGGATCCAAAGGCCGATCTTTACCTGATAAAGGAGATGCAGTGCGATAGCCTTGAGCGCCGCAAAAACGCCGCACTGCTCGGCCGTAACAGCAGCAATCCGGCCGTCCACCAGGAGCTGATCAATATTCTGATCGAAGGTCGTGACGACCCTGAATATGAGTTGCGGGCCATCGCCCTGAAGAGCCTCGCCGATATTGCCGACCCGAACTTTCTGCCGTCGCTGAAGCAGGCCCTTGCCACCCGCAACCTCTTCCGGCCCGGTATGCATAGGGAATTCAAGGCCAACATCCTCCGTTCGCTGATCAAGTATCCGACCGAGGAAGCACGCGCCTTTTTGCACGAATATGCCGAGCAGCCGAAAAGCGACCTGGCCGGGCCGGCGCGCCAGGTTCTGCAGCGCCTGCCAAAAGGAGCGTCGGCATGAGTGATCATCGACAGCAGGCCCTGCTCGATTTTATCCGACACCTTGCTTCGGCGGTGACGACAGCTTCTATCTACCCGCTCGAGCATAAACAGGTCGGGAGCCTCTGCGCCCAGGCTCTCGACAGCATCCTTACGGCGATCGACAAGGATTCCGAGATTTCGCTCAAACGGGTCGACGACCAGATGATTCTCGGCGGCAAACCGCTTGGCGGCGGGATGTATCCGATCCGGCTGGCCAGCATGCTCAAACACCGCGGTATCGGTCATCTCAAGATTTCCCGCTTTGTCGAGCAACAGGAGATTCTCAACCTGATTGCCGCCCTCTCCCGCAAGGACAAAAGCGAAATCCACTCAACCGAAAATGTCCGACTCGGCAAACTCGAACTGCGCTACAACCCGTCCGAGGGTGCTGAAGCCGAATCGACCGGTAATGAAGGAGAAGCCGTTAAACCCGACTACGCCGATCTCTCCGAGGAGCAGCTGGATCGGTTGATGGAAATCTATGAAGCGACCAAGAAACAGAAGAAGCTTCACTCCGTCGGAATTTCCGAAATCGTCTCTTCGTTCATCGCTTCGTTCACCCGGGAGTCGAACCCACTACTGGCCCTCGCCCCGTTACGCCAGATGGACGAATATACCTTCACCCACTCGATCAACGTCTGCGTCCTCAACCTGGCCCAGGCCTCGGCCCTCGGCATCGAAGGCGCCCTGCTGCACGATATCGGGATTGCGGCGCTATTGCATGACGTCGGTAAAATCCAGGTTCCCACCGAGATTCTCAACAAGAAAGAGAAACTCACCGATGACGACTGGAAAATCATCAAGAACCACCCGATTGAGGGAGCCAAGTTCCTGATTAATGCGCCAGGTGTCCCGCGCCTGGCGGTGGTCACTGCCTACGAACATCACTTTCGATTCGACGCCAGCGGCTATCCGACCCGGATCGGTAAACGTGAGCAGAATATCAGCAGCCACATGACAGCCCTCTCCGATATGTTTGATGCCATGTTGACGCATCGACCTTACTCGGCGGCCAGTGAACTCTCCGAGGTCGCAACGACGATGAAATACATGGGAGGGACCCAGCTCCACCCCCTGCTCACCGAGAACTTCATGAAAATAATAAAGAAGTACTATCCTGATCTCGATATCGCCTGAACGAGATATCACCTTTGACAGCGGCCGCCGACCCCCCTATACTCTCTGAGTACATTTGTTACACAGGGAGCACTTTCAATGATCGAACCGGCACAACTGGGCAGTCAGGTTGAAAAAATCACGCGCTTCGGCAAGGAGAACCTTGACGACATCCTGCATTTGCTCGGCGAAACGATCCTCCGTATCACCCGGCAAAACCGTTGCCGTATCTACCTTGAAGACCTCACCCTTGGCCGTCTGACCTGTGAAGCCGCCGCCGGCCGCTACCCTGACGATTTATATGACCATTCATTCCCGCTCAACTCGGAAAACTTCCTTGTTTCCCGGGCCTACCTTACCCAGGAAGAGGGGATGATCGCTGATACGCGACAACTTGAAAACGAAACAGCCCGCAAGCTGGCCAGAAGGTTTTCCGTCCGGGCCAGCTACCTGCTGCCGATCCGACACCTTGGCCGGCCGATCGGTGTCGCCTGTATCGACAGCAGCCGGGCCGGCAAGCTGCCGAACGAAAAACAGCGGCAGAATCTCCACGATTTTATGGAGCAGGTCGTCGAAAGCATCGATCAGGCGAGAAAATACCGGCAGCAACTGGTCCTGGCGCGACGTGTCGATGAAGCCAAAAAGAAAGAAGCGGCCGGGCATATGGTCAAGGCAGCGGTTAGACTGATCGATAAACTGGCCCTCGCTTCGGTGCTGGTTCCGGCCCCAATGGAGAGCCTGCACGAAGGCGAAAGTCTGCAGATCCTGGCGACCTATTCCCAAGAGAAAGAGGCCAGGAAGCTTTACGAGGAGGATCGCCTGATCAATCTCGGCCCCGGGCGTTCACTCCTGTCCCGCTTCATCAACAAGGCAGGGGTCATCATCGATGAGCGGATGCTCGAGCCACTCCTGATCCCTGAATTGTCAGCCGAACCGCTGCAGAAACAGTATCTGACCAAAGAACTTGGATTGAAATCATTGTATGTCGTTCCATTCTACGAAGAGCATTCAAGGCGCGTCACCTGCCTGGTCAACTATTACACCCGGGAAACCTACCACTTCAGCGAATTCGAAAAAGGGCTGCTCGAGGCCCACGCCGAAATGGCGCAACGGGTCATCCAGGAAATCGGTGTCGAGCATATGGAAATCCAGGTTCTTTCGGATATCAGCGACCTGCTCCAGGAACGCTTCACCGGATTACAGCCGTTTCTGACCCGGGTTCTTTCGAAAGCAACCGAACTGATTGGCGCCGACACCGGCAGCATTGCGGTGATCCGGGAGAGCGACGGCGAGCGCCAGTTGATGGTCGAGGACAGCGACGGAAACCTGCTTGGCGCAAAAAGCAAGGAGTGGCTGAAAAAGTATATTCCGCCGCTGAAACTCGGCGGCGAAGAGCTCCCTCCCGACCAGCGCAGCCTGTCGGGATATGTCGCCCACATTCAACAAGCGATTATTATTAACGATACGGCTGAGGCAAAACAGGAAAACGGTTACTATCGCGAGATTACCGACTCCATCCGGAGTGAGATCGCCGTTCCGGTGATCAGCGAGGGCGAAACAACGGCCGTGATCTGTCTCGACTCTTTACAGCGCCACTATTTCTCCGAGGAGCACAAGCGGATCCTGCTGATCATCAGCCGGATGATCGGCCGCTATCTGGCCGATCTTGAGCATATCGAGCAACTGACCTCGGAGGTCGGCCTGCTCCGCAGCGATGTTGGCTACCGTGACCCGAAAATTTCCTCTTACCGGCTGGGAAACATCATCGGCAACTCTGCCAAGGCGCTCAAAGTCGTCGATTTCATTACCCGAACGACGCCACCGCTGTTCAATCGGATCGCCAGCTGGCACGGCGCCAAGCTTGAAGAGGCGACGCTCGGGCTCCCGTCAATCCTGATTACCGGCGAAACCGGCAGCGGCAAGGAATTTGTTTTCAATAATATTTTCTCGCGGCTTAATGAAATGTATCAGGCCCGGTTCGGTCCCGACGACCAGCTGCCGCTCCAGAAATCGAATATCGCTGCCTACAGCGGCGACCTGACATACTCGGAGCTCTTTGGCCATAAACGGGGTGCGTTTACCGGCGCTCATACCGATCGTCGCGGCATCCTCGAAGAAGCCCATGGCGGCGTCGTATTCCTGGACGAAATCGGTGACGCCGACCCGAAAACCCAGGTCCAGCTGCTGCGTTTTCTTGACAACGGCGGTTTTGTCAGACTCGGTGAGAACAGCACCCGTTACGCCCGGGTACTACTGGTTGCCGCGACCAACAAGAACCTGCCACAACTGATCCGGAATGGCCAGTTCCGTGAAGACCTGTATCACCGACTGTCGGAACTCTCCCTCAACGTCCCTTCGCTCAACCAGCGCCGCGAAGATATTCCCGACCTGGCCGTCCATTTCCTCGGGCGTCTCTACCAGATCTACCGATCTGACGAGGACCCGGCTGACGCTGTCCCGACCATTGAGAACAAGGCAGCAGAGCTGCTGGCCCGCCACCAGTACAGCGGCAATATCAGGGAACTGCGCAGCATCCTGCTGCGGGCCCTTTTTTCCCGGAGCGGTTCAGTGATTCGCGAGAACGATATCCGCGAAGCGATCGGAACCGAGGCCACGACAAACGCGGCAGACCCGGATCCGGTGCAGGAGCTGACCGAGGAGGCGGCCCGGGAACTCTATGCTTCGATCATCAACGACGGGAGAGACTTCTGGAGCGCGATTTACAAGCCATACACGGAAAACCGCATCAGTCGGGAAATGGTCAAGAAAGTGGTCGGCATGGCTCGCAGCGAGGGTGCCGGCAGCATGCCGAAAATAGCCGCCATGCTTAAAGCTTGCGACCCGAAAAGCAGCGACCCGGAGCAGAAGAAACTCTTCTACAAATTCAAAAACTTCCTCTACAAAACGATCCACATCAGCTGACGGGTCTGGCAAATTGGCGGACAATCTGTTCGACCTGCGGGCGATCGCTTTGCCGCCAGGGGCCAACGACAACCAACCGAAGCTGGTCGGGATCAAGTGCCTGGGCAAGCGCGCTGGTTAAGGCATCGGTGGTCAGTTGCTCGAGGGCTGTACGGTCGGCTTCAATATCCCTGACAAACCCGACGAGCTCACCCCAGCCGTAGCGAACGACCATTTCATCGGGATGGTCATTGCTGAAGTCGAGATCGTACCGATACCCCTGAACGATCCGGGCAAGCTCCTCTTCCGGAACCCGGGTACGGAAAAGATCCGACAACACGCCACAGACCTCACGGACGGCGGCAACAAGGTTGTCCGGCGTGACCATGAAATCGATGACCAGCGCCCCGGTCTCCCGGAGGCTGGTCAAATTGGCTTCGATGCTGTAGGTGAGGCCGAGGTTTTCACGCAACTGCATCATCAGGCGCGACGCGACGCCACCGGAAAGTATCCGTTGCAGAATCCGCAGGGCAAGCGCATGCCTGCTTTCGCGGCCGGGTATCGGCAGTGCCATCTGAACCGACAGCTGCGAGGCCGAATCCTTAACCCAGGAGGATCTCTCACCACATGAAGTTTCGATTTTTTGCTGTTGCGGCACCGCTTCACCCTGCCATTTCCCGAAACTTCTTTCGGCGGCCAGAAAGACCACTTCCGGCTCGACCCTGCCGGCGACGGCGATGACCGTATTGACTGGCGAGTAGAATCGTTGGTGATGTTGACGCAACATCTGCGCATCGACCGAAGCAATGGTTTCGACCGAACCAATCGTCGGTTGAGCCAGTGGCGTATCGGGCCAGATGAGTCGCGCCATCAGGGAATCGGGATTGATCAGTTCACCTTTTTCATTGAAATCTTCGCGGGCCTCCTCAAGTATGATTTTCCGTTCTGTCTCGATATCTCCGAATAGTGGCCGCTGCAGCATCGAAGCAAAAAGGGCCAATCCTTCCGCAACTTTTTCAGGATGAAAGCGGCTGAAGTAGCAGGTCGATTCGGCGTCGGTCATTGCGTTGGCCCCGCCGCCGAGTGCCTCAAAGGCCTTTTCCAGCTCGAGGCTGTTCGGATATTCGGCGGTGCCGCGAAACAGCATGTGCTCGAGAAAATGCGAAATCCCGGCCTGTTTTTCTGTCTCGTAGCGGCTGCCGACTCCGATGTAACAGGAGACTTCGCAGGCGTGCAGATGCGGCTGCGGGACGCAGACGATGCGCAGACCATTCTCGAGCGTTATCTTATATTGACGATTCATCAAATTGATTTATCCGAAACGAGCAGACCGCCCGGAAGCGGTCGATCGATTTCATTATTTATCTCTTGGTTACGGCCCTATCAAAGGCAACAGAGCGAAGGGTGCTGCGCCATCAGCCAAGCAACCGGGCAGCCTCCTTGGCGTGATAGGTGATGATCAGATCGGCCCCGGCTCGCTTCATTCCGAGCAGTGTTTCGAGCATCACCCGGTCGCCATCGATCCAGTCCTTCTCGGCGGCTGCCTTGATCATCGAATATTCGCCGGAGACATTATAGGCAACCAGCGGCAGGTTGAAGCGCTCCTTGAGGTCGCGCAGGATATCGAGGTAGGCGAGCGCCGGCTTGACCATCAGGAAATCGGCGCACTCCTGAACATCGAGTTCGGCCTCGCGGAAAGCCTCGATCCGGTTGGCCGGATCCATCTGGTAGCTGCGTCGGTCACCGAACTGCGGCGTCGAATCGGCCGCATCACGGAACGGGCCATAGTAGGCACTGGCATATTTGACTGCATAACTCATCACCGGGATGTGACTGAATCCATTGGCATCAAGGATTTCACGGATCGCAGCCACCCGGCCATCCATCATGTCCGAGGGGGCGACAATATCGGCGCCGGACCGGGCATGGGAAAGGGCTTCTGCCGCCAATAAGCCAAGGGTCTCATCGTTGTCGACGTCGCCATCCTTGATGACGCCGCAATGCCCGTGGTCGGTATATTCACACATGCAGACATCGGTGATGACAGTCAGTTCCGGAACCTCTTTTTTGATCGCCCGGATCGTTTCCTGGATGATGCCGTTGTCGCTGTAGGCGTCCTGGCCGACCGGATCCTTGTGCTCCGGAATACCGAAGAGGATGACCGCCGGGATACCGAGCTGATAAACCTCTCTGGCCTCGGCGACAATATGCTCGATCGATTGCTGGTAGATTCCCGGCATCGACGGGATTTCTTTTTTGATGTTTTTGCCAAAAGCGCTGAACATCGGATAGATCAGGTCATCCACCCGCAGGTGGGTCTCCCGGACCATCCGGCGAAAATTGTGGTTGCGCCGCATCCGGCGGCCTCGATATTCGGGAAAAAACATGGTTATGCTCCTTACTCGGCCGGGTTGGCAACCGGCCTGTTAAAATAGTCTGTGATCGCTTCCAGCATGGCATCAAGAGTCGACTCTTCGGGCTCGACGACAACATCAAGACCAGCTTCATGTGCAGTTTTGGTGGTCAGGGGACCGATTGAAGCCACCGGAAAAGTTTGCACCCGGAGTTTGTTTTCAGTATCGAGCAAGGCCATCAGGTTGCTGACGGTTGACGACGCACTGAATGTCATCAGGTCGAGACCGTCAGCCAGGACCGCCTCGAGCCTCGGCGCTGAACCGGGCGGCACAATACTGCGGTAGGCAATCGGGGCATCGACGATCCCTCACGCTTCGGTCAACTGCTCCGGGATGACATCGCGGGCCCGTTCGGCTTTCGGGTAGAGAATCCTCTTGCCGGCGACCTGGTCGCGCAGCAGGGAAATAATCCCTTCGGCCCGGAAATCTCCCGGCATCATATCGGCTTTCAGCCCGAATTTTATCATGGACTCAGCTGTTTTCGGTCCGACGGCGACCAGCCTGACATGACACAGTTGCCGGACATCTTTTCCGAGCGCGGCCAGACGATGCATAAAGGCATCAACGGCGTTGACTGAGGTCAGCACCAGGTAATCGGTTTCGGCCAATCGTTCAATCGCCGCATCAAGGTCGAAGTATGAATCGGGCGGTACGATCTCGATCATCGGACAAAGGACCGGTTCGGCCCCGAGTTCAAGCAGGCGCTGGCTGAACTCCCCGGCCTGATTTGCGGCCCGGGTGACCAGGATTCTTTTTCCAAACAACGGCCGATTATCGAACCAGCGCAATGACTCGCGAAAGTTGACGACCTCACCGACGAAGATCAGGGCCGGTGGCCTGAACTCCTCATGCCGGACCATCTCTGCGATATTAGCGAGCGTACCGCTCAGAGTCTGTTGCTGCGGAGTTGTCGCACAGCGGATAACCGCTACCGGCGTATCCGGATTGCGACCATGCGCGATCAGCTGTTCCGAGATGTTTTCCAGGTTGGTCAGCCCCATGTAAAAAACCAGGGTGCCGACGGCGGTCGCCAGTTTTTCCCAATCAAGGCTCGAGAGTTTCTTCGTCGGATCCTCGTGCCCGGTAATAAAACCGAGGCTGGTCGTACAGTCTCGATGGGTCAACGGAATACCGGCATACGCTGCGGCTGCAACGGCGGCAGTCACGCCCGGGACAACTTCAAAGGGAATACCTGCTTTGGCCAGCGCCATCGCCTCCTCGCCGACCCGACCGAAGATAAAAGGATCGCCCCCCTTGAGCCGGGCAATGGTCAGGCCGGCACTCGCCTTTTCGAGCAACAGCTGATTAATCTTTTCCTGCGGGTAATGGTGCAGGCCCTTGCGCTTGCCGACATAAATGTGTTCGGCGGCGGGTGCCTGTTCGAGAAAGAGTGGATTAGCCAGGTAATCATAGATGATGACATCGGCCTGACGCAGACAGTCGAGCCCCTTGACGGTCATCAGCCCCGGATCTCCCGGCCCGGCCCCTATGAGGTAGACGTAGCCCTGTTGCTCGGTCATGCGTGGTTCCCTTGCCCGCCCGGGGCAAAAATGGCAGGATAGTTCTGCCCCTGTGAAACCTGTTCTCTGTCAAAGGTTGATCAAAAGCGCCCAGATGCCAGGCGCCCGCGGGCCGAGGAGTGAGGCGTAGCGCAAGCTACGTCGCAGCGACTCGGTCAAGGGCAACGCCGCAGATGGGTGTTTTTCATCAACCGCCTAGACGTCTTCCTTTTCGACGTTAAACGTCTCGCTGTTGTACACCTCGTTGAGGATTTCGCCGGCCCCCTGAATCAACAGGTCATCGGCCAGAGAGATCCCGAGTTTTTCAGATTCTTCAACAGATCCGGAAACCGTTTTCTTGAGACATCTGACGCCCTCGCAGTCGGAGACGAAACCGGTCAGGGTGAGCTCCGATCCATCAACCGTACCGTGACAGGCGATCGGAACCTGGCAGCCACCTTCGAGGCGTCGCAGGAAAGCCCGTTCGCCACGTACCGCCCGGTCGGTTTCCGGGTGATTGAAAAAATCGATCAGGCTGTTGGTCTCATCATCATCGATACGGCTCTCGAGACCGAGGGCGCCCTGGCCAATCGCCGGAATCGACACATCGACCGGCAGATACTCGCTGATCTGGCTCGTGAAGCCGAGGCGCTTCATGCCGGCGGAAGCGAGAATCACCGCATCGAGGTTGTCCTCGGTCAGCTTGCGGATCCGGGTTTGAACGTTGCCACGGATATCAATCATCTGCAGGTCAGGGCGCAGATGCAGCAACTGGGCCTTGCGCCGCAGGGCCGAGGTGCCGATGCGGGCGCCCTGGGGCAGGTCTCTCCAGGTCGAAACGCCGGGGCGAAGGATAGTAATGTCACGGCAATCCTCACGCTCAGTGATGCAGCGCAAGGCCAGACCTTTCGGGAAGATGGTCGGGACATCCTTCATCGAGTGCACGGCGATGTCAGTCTCATTGCGCAGCATCGACTCCTGCAGCTCCTTGGTAAACAACCCCTTGCCGCCGACCATCGCCAGCGGCACATCGAGAATCTTGTCGCCCTGGGTTTTGATCTTGGTCAGGGTGACTTCAAGATCGGGGTAACGCTTTTCGAGTTCGGACTTGACCCAATTGGCCTGCCAGAGGGCGAGGGCGCTGGCGCGAGTGCCGATACGTAAAACCTTTTTAGCCATTCTGATTCACCTGTTCCTTATATAGTCAATTACGTTAATCAAGATTGGTTGTCTTCGAGCTCATCGTTTTCTGCCGCTTCATCGGAGTCGGGCGGAGCCAGATCGAACAAGGCCCGAACCGCATCGACGTAGGCATCGCCGGACGAATCATCCTCACTCTGCTTAAGCATCGAGATCGGTTGATGTAAAAGCTTGTTGATAATCGCCGAGGTCATCGCCTCGATTGATTTCTGTTCCTTTTTGCCGATGCCGTTGAGGCGGCCCAGGGTTTTTTCAATTTCAGCCTTCCGGACCTCTTCAAACTTCTTGCGCAGCGCAACAATGGTCGGGACGACATCGAGGGTTCCGAGCCAACGGTAGAACTGGCCAATTTCCTGGTCGATGATTGCCTCGGCTTTTTTCGCCTCTTTCTGCCGTTCCTTGAGGTTGGCCTGCACCACCTCCTGCAGATCATCAACATCATAGAGGTAGATATTGGCAATGTCGTTGACCTTTGGCTCAATATCACGCGGCACGGCAATATCAATCAGGAACATAGGTCGATTCTTCCGTTTTTTGATGACCTCTTCCATTTTCTTGTGCCCGAGGATGAAATTCGGAGCCCCGGTCGAGGTCAGAACGATATCGGCCTGATGAAGATACTCGGTAAAATCCTCAAACGGGACCGGCCGACCGTTGAATTCTACGGCGAGTTTTTCGGCCCGCTCAAAGGTCCGGTTGGTAACCATAACCGATGAGACACCGTTGTTGATGAAATGTCGCGCCGCCAGTTCACACATTTCACCGGCTCCGATCAGCATGACCGTCTTGTTGTCGAGTGTTCCGAAAATCTTGCGGGCCAGTTCAACTGCGGCAAAAGAGACCGATACGGCGTTACTGGCGATGTCGGTTTCGGTCCGGACCCTTTTGGCAACGGAAAAAGCCTTGTGCAGAAACCGATTGAGGATCAGGCCGGCGGTCTTGAATTCCGAGGCATGGCCATAAGCGGTCTTGATCTGACCGAGGATCTGTGGTTCACCGAGAACCATCGAATCGAGGCTCGAGGCAACCCGGAAAACATGGCGGATCGCTTCTTCACCCTGGTAATCATAAAGATGGTCTTCCAGTGCGTCGGCCTCAAGTTGGTGAAACTCGGCCATGAAGCGCCTGAGTTGAATAACACAGCTTTCGACATCGCGGCTGGTCGCATAAATCTCGACCCGGTTGCAGGTCGAGACAATGACCGCCTCGGCAACCGTGCTGAGGCCAACAACCTGATGCAGCGGTTCCTGCATGGCGGTCGGAGCGAACGCGACTTTTTCGCGTATATCTACCGGGGCGGTTTTATGACTGAGCCCCACGACAATGATATTCATACAATCAAATCCGGATCGCGCCAGGGCTACTGCAGGCCCTGAATCGCCTTGAAACTGTGTTCAGCTGACATCAGAAGGTTGACCGCCAGCAGAGAAAAGACCAAACATGCAAAACCGATAATGGCGAAGAGCGCTGCCCGCCGCCCACGCCAGCCGATGGTTAATCGACCATGCAACAGTGCCGCGTAGAGGAACCAGGTGATCAGGGCCCAGGTTTCCTTCGGATCCCAGCGCCAGTATCCGCCCCATGCCTGGTTGGCCCAGACCGCACCGGAGATGATTCCCATTGTCATCAGCGGGAAACCGAAAGTCAGGCAACGGTAATTAATCGTATCGAGGACCTCGAGTGACGGCAGTCGATGATACAGACTCGAGATTTTTTTACTCTTCAGGACCCTCTCCTGCAGCAGGTAAATCACCCCGGCAATAGCGGCCAGGGAAAACACGGCATAACCGAGAAAGGCGAGACTGACATGAATCGGAAACCACCAGCTGTCGAGCATCGGATTCGGGGCCGTCACGGCCTTCGGTACAGCCGAGCCGATAATCATCAGCACAACCGCAAGCGGGCCGACAAAAGCACCGAGGATTGCCAGTCGATAACGAAAGTCAAACAGGAAATAGATTCCGACCACGGTCCAGGCAAAGAAGGAAAGGGCTTCATGCAGATTGGCTACCGGAGTCTGGCCAGCTTCAAAATAACGGACCCCCAGAGTGACCAGGTGAACCAAAAAACCACCGGCAAGGACCCATCGCGCCGCCTTGCCGAACTTTTCGCGGCGGGACAGAACATCAAGCAGGAAAAAAACTGTCGCTACAAAATAGAACAACAGCGCGATTTTGAATAACAGGATATTGGAACTCATGGCGAATCCTTTGGCAGGCTGATTCCGAGATCAGCCAGCGAATAGCCGTTGCCGAATTCCGCAGTCACCAGCTGATCGACCCCGGATGAATCAAAGTTCTCAATCATTGTCAGAATCCCACCGCTGACAAGATTTTGCAAAACCTGTTGATTGTACGCGGCTTTATGATCTGATGTCAACAGCCTGGCCCGCAGTTCACCGGCAATCTCAAGGAAGATTTGCCAGGCATCCGGGAGCAGGATTTCGACTTCGTCTCTGACCATGGCGGCTATCGCCGGCGAAACACCGCCGCTCGAGACAGCGATCGACAAGTTCCCCCGGCTGAAACTGGCCGGGACCGTAAAATCGCTCGCCGCCGGATCATCGGCAACATTCACCGGGATGCCCAGGGCGCGGGCGGCTTCGGCGACCGCCCGGTTGACCTGCTGATTGTTGGTGGCGGCAAAAACGAGACTGGCACCATCCAGATCATACTGCCGGAAAGCACGGTTAATCATCGTGGCTCCGGCAGGGGTATCAACCCGGTCCCGGGCAGGATCGATCAGAATGACGTCGGCCGATACTTCACATAATCGGCGGGCCTTACGCAAACCGACCGGGCCGGCACCGACCACCACGCAGCGTTTGCCGGCGAGCTGCAGTACCACGGGATAATCAGATACCAAAGAGTTCTCCTTCAACCAGTTCGCACAAAAGGCTTCCCAGAAAGACAGCCGCCTCGATGCCCCTGGCCTGGGAAACCTGGGGAAAGCAGAAGAGATAGTCCGGCTCGCCGTCGGCATTGTCGGTGCACAAACAAATATTGCCGACGGTGCACTCCAGCGAACGGGCAAACTGGATGGCCTCCCGGATCGCCGCATCGTGCCGTAAATCGTCAAACACCAGCAGGACATCTTCCGGCCGGGCCAGTGTCCGTAACTGTCGGACAAAATACTGGTCACTCTGGCCGTCGCTGGCAAGCGCGGTACCGAGAACGGCATTCTGGCAAAGGGAAATCGCCGGGAGCATCGGCCGATCAATTGAAAGCCGGTGACTGAACAGGTTGGCAACAAGATTAGCCACGGCGCCAAGGGTTCCGCTGCCGACGACGATCAGGCGGCCATCATTGTTGAACGATTTGACGACATCCCTGGCAAACGCCTGAAAGGATTCGGCATGGGTTACCAGAATTTCGTTTAGCAGCACTTTCTGGTCTTCGGCCGCCCGGACCACCTTGTCATGAATCATAAAACCCCCGTATTGTTCGCATTTCAGGCATGATATGAACCCGGCACCGCCATGTCAAGGCGAGCGTCAGAATTATACCGAAATATTTAATTCTTGATTTTTTTCAGCTGTAATCTATGATGACAGCACAGGTAACAATAAATTATGTGCAGTAGGTTAAAGGAGAGAAAAATGGCAAGCGACAATGTTGTACAACTTTCGGATGATGCATTTGAAGCGGATGTTCTGCAATCCTCGGTACCGGTTCTGGTTGATTTCTGGGCCTCATGGTGCGCACCCTGCAAAGCGATCAGCCCGGTAGTTGACGAACTGGCCGAAGAGTACGATGGCCAGATCAAGATCGGCAAGCTGAACGTTGATGAGAACCCGGCAACACCGGGACAGTTCGGTGTCCGCGGCATTCCGACCCTGATCCTGTTCAAGGACGGTCAGGTCGTCGACCAGGTGGTTGGTGCCGTTCCGAAGAACCAGCTCGAGGGACTGATCAAAAAGGCGCTGTAAACTACATCCAAAATACAAAATATGAGAGGCCCGCTCCATGGAGCGGGCCTTTTTATTTTGAAAAATATGCCGCCAGACCACCAAGGAAAGGCAGTAACTCTCTAACGGAGAGCCGGAGAGATGGAGAGTAAACGGGACAATCGGCCCCAAGCAAAGGGGCAATGCTCACCTGCTTTTATCGGTTTTGTCCTTCTCTGCGTCTTTGCGCCTCTCCGTTAAAACAGGTTTCGGGGTTGTTGCTCTTCGTGACCTTGGTGTCTTGGTGGCAAACAGGATCTTCACTGTTATTCATCCGCATCACGCAGGCGACGGAAGATCTCCCGGTAGGCTCTCTTGTCGCCACCATGCCGGACCGACCTGACCAGCCTTTGCAGCGCCTTGCGATCGACTGACGGAAACCGGTCGGCAACGATGTTGAGCGCCTCTTCATGTCCGTCCTCTGAACAGAGCTGCTCGCGCAGTTTTTCCAGATCGTGCTGCGCCGTCGTTTCCTGACCATGCTGCAGGTCAAACCGGTTCAGTGCCTCCTCCAGCGCTTGCCGCGCTCCATCATCACGCCGGAGCAGGCCGGCAAAATGTTTCAGGGAACGTTTGCGTGAACTATGCCCTTTGGTCTGGCGTACTTCAAGCAACTCATCCCGGAGTTCGTCCTCGAGAGGCAGGTTCGGCAATTCGGCTTCCGGAAGCGCAACCAGCCGCTCGGCGATCTTTTCAATAGCCTTGGCCTCCCGCTTCTTGGCTGACCGACCGCGGCCTTCGCTCCGCGGTTCTTCTTCGTAGTATTCATCCATCAGAATTCTTTTCGGCTGTCGAGCAGCATAGTGACCGGCCCATCGTTGACCAGTTGTACTTTCATCTCGGCCCGGAAAACCCCGGTCGCGACGTCAAGATCGAGGTTGTGCAGGCAGGAGACAAAATATTCGTAGAGGCTGTTCGCCCGCTCCGGCGGGGCCGCCGCACTGAAGCCGGGGCGCCGCCCCTTGCGGCAATCGCCGTAGAGCGTAAATTGCGAGATCGCCAGTATCGACCCGCCAACATCCGCAACCGCCAGATTCATCTTGCCGTCTGCATCTTCAAATATCCGCAAACCGGAAATCTTGTCGGCAAGATAAAGAGCATCCTGCTCACTATCCTCCCGGCCGACTCCGAGCAGCACCAACAGCCCCCGGCCAATAGAACCGACAACCTTCCCGTCGACCTCGACCGCAGAGGAGGTCACCCGCTGGACAACCGCCCTCACCCGGCAAGCTCCCGCAACAGGGCCAGGTTCTTGAGATCCCACTCGTTGTCATCCCCCTTCGGAGTCTCGAGAATTTTCGGCACGTCGTGAAAACGGGAATCCCGCATCAGGGCGCGAAAACCGTCACGACCGATAAAGCCCTCACCGAGCTGCTCATGCCGGTCGACCCGGGAAGCGAGCGGTTTTTTGGCGTCATTGACATGAAAGGCCCTGATCAGCTCAACCCCGATCAGGCGATCGAACTCGGCCATCACCTCGGCAAAACCCTCCTCGCTCGACAAATCATAGCCGGCGGCAAAAGCATGGCAGGTGTCGAAGCAGACCCCGAACCGCCCGTCCGGCACGCCTTCGAGAATGGTCGCCAGATGCTCGAACCGCCAGCCGAGATTGGTCCCCTGCCCGGCCGTGTTTTCAATCAGCACCATGACATCATCCGGTGTTTCGACAAAGATCTCCTTAAAGGCGGTACAGACCTTTTCCAGACCGGCCTCTTCCCCTTCACCGAGGTGCGAACCGGGATGCATGACCAGGCCCTCGATGCCGAGCTTCGAACAACGCTCGATCTCGTCGGCAAACGCTGCTTTCGATTTCGACCACTTGGTCTGGTCAGTCGCTGCCAGGTTGATCAGGTAGGTATCGTGAGCGATGACCGGTCCGATCGGGCTCTTGTCCCGGGCCTCCCGGAATAATTGCGCGTCGTCATCACTGATCGGTTTGGCCTTCCACTGGCTGGCATTCTTGGTAAAAACCTGCATCGCCGTGCAACCGACCTCTTCGCCGCGCGGAAAGGCGAGATGCAGGCCGCCGGCAATTGACATATGCGCCCCGATCGGCTGACTGAATTGTTCACTCATCTAATGCTGTCTCCTTCAGGCGGCAAGCCAGCCGCAAATAACCGAAGCGGCGGCGCTGGCAGTTTCGACGTGCGCATCAAAGCGTCTGTCCGGCTCCAGTTCGCGCACAAGAACGGTCTTCATTCCCATCTCCCTGGCCGTCAGCAGGTTCTCGATGGAATCTTCAACCATGACGCTCCGGTCCGGTTTACAACCGACCTTGCGCATGACTTCACGATAAGAATCCGGAAATGGTTTCGGCTGATAGGCGGCAATCCGGATATCGAAAATCTCTTCGAATTGTTCGGCGATCCCGAGGCAGGCCAGTACCCGCTCGGCATGGGCCCGGGAGCCGTTGGTAAAGACATAACAGGGCGACTCGATCGCCGCCAGCCGATCGCACAATTCGGGGTCGGGCAGAATCCGTTCATGGACATTCACATCGTGCACGTAATCGAGATAATCCTCGGCATCGACTCCATGGTGCCGGATCAGCCCCTGCAGGGTCACGCCGTAATCGGCCCAGTAGCGACGCCGCAGGCCATCGACATCGGCCGGGGCGATCCCGACAATATCGGACATGTAGCGGTTGATCCGTACATCGATCAGCGAAAAAAGTTCGCGCTCCGGGTGGTAGAGCGTATTGTCGAGATCAAAAAGTATTGCGTCCATAATTCGAAACCAAAGCAGGCCACCAAGTCACGAAGAGCACCAAGAAAATCAGAACCTTAAAATCTGGTTTAACGGAGAGTCGGAGAGACGCAGAGTGGAACAAAAATCAATTGTATCTTAATATCTGAAGTTGGCTTTCCTCTTTTCTCTCCAACTCTCCATCTCTCCGTTAAAAATTCTTGGCCTTTCTTGGTGTCCTTCGTGTCTTCGTGGCTAAATCTCTTTCAGCTTTTCCTTTATCTTCTCAATCCGCTTTTTATATTCGGCCGGCGACAAAAGCACCTCGTCATGCGGCTCGGCCCAGATCGGTTGCGGCCAGAGCGGGTCGGTTTCGAACCGGGGAACCAGGTGCCAGTGCATGTGCGGGACCATGTTGCCGAGCAGTTCGTAGTTCATTTTTGCCGGTTGAAAGATTTCGGCCAGCACCTCGGCCACCCGGTTGACTTCATCGATGATTGCGTGCCGCCGCGACGGGTCGAGGTGGAACAGTTCGGTGATGTGCTCCCTGGTGAAAACAAAACTGTACCCGGGAAAAAACTGGTCACGATTGAGCATGACATAGCTGTGCTCAAACTCGGCAATCCGCAACTCCGCTTCATCGTGCCATTTGTGGCACATCCGGCAGTCGTTCATCGCGGTGCGTACTCGCCACTGAATACTTCAACTGCCGGACCGGTCATCAGCACTGTCCCCGCTTCGGTCCATTCAAGCTCAAGATCACCACCGAGCAGATGGTTGATGATTTTCCGTTCAGTCCGGCCGGTCAGGACGCCGGCGACCGTCACCGCCGAAGCGCCGGTGCCGCAGGCGAGAGTTTCCCCAGCGCCGCGTTCCCAGGTCCGTTGCCGGACTTCTGTCGCTGAAATAACTTCAACGAATTCGACATTGATTCTTTCTGGAAAAGTTTCGTGATTTTCGATGTATGGTCCGACGTCGGCCACCGGAAAATGGTCGACATCATCGACATAGATGACACAATGCGGATTCCCCATCGAAACACAGGTCGCGTTAAAGGTTTCGCCAGCGACCCTGATTTCAAAATTGACGGCCGATTCTTCTGCCGGCCCGGTCATCGGGATTTCATGACGCCTGGTTCGCGGCTCGCCCATGTTGACCTGGGCCTTTTCAACCAAGCCATCGGTTCCGATGAAGAGCTGTACCGGTAAAAGACCAGCACCCGTTTCGATCACCATCGTTTCCTTGCGCACCAGGTTATGGTCGAAGGAATACTTGGCAACACAACGGATTCCGTTACCGCACATCTCGGCCTCGCTGCCATCGGAATTAAACATCCGCATCCGGACGTCGGCCTGATCTGACGGAAGGATCAAGATCAGCCCGTCGGACCCGATTCCGAAATTACGATCCGAGATCTCTTTGGCAAGTCGCGCCGGGTCGTCAATCTCCTGATCGAAACAGTCAATATAGACGTAGTCGTTACCAGCCCCGTGCATCTTGGTAAATTGTATCGGCATGTTATCCGGTCCTTTCTGCAATGTGCAATTATAAAGGCAAAAGACCGTCAATCACAACCGGTCATTCTCATGTGCAAATTTGCACTCTCGGTTTCGACTGCTACTCTTGTTAAAAGAGAGGAGGCCAATATGCCGCATCTGCAATTCGAACTGAATTTCACTCCTTCGCCGGAAGAGAAAAAACAATTTGCCGCCAAGGTGGTCAATAACTTTGCCACTATCATGGACACCGGCACCGACCATATCGGCATTACCTATCGCTGTTACGACACCAACGATCTGGTGTTCGGCCGGGCCGAAAAACCTGAGGATGGGATCGCTTTTCTCAACGCCGATATCCGTCTCGGCCGAACCCGGGAGCAGAAACGCCAGCTCGCCCTGGCCATTATGAGCGATCTGCACGCAACCTGTGGAGTCCCGACCGCCAGCATTTACATTATTTACACCGAGCATGACGGCCCGCATTTCCAGCTCGATGACCGGGAGCTCCCCTCATGGAGCGAAGGCGAAGATCCTCTCGAATAATTTTGGACATCCGGCGTCAACCCCGCTATCATACTCATATCATTAACAATCAGGAGCAGTAACATGGCATTTAATCTTAAAACCAAGCTCTGGCAGACCGGAGCGCTCGACTGGTGGGGAATGATCGGCAATGAAGACGTATATCTCGGCAGCCGGGAATTCCCGCTTCCTCCGGAAGAGGGTGACACCTGGGTCGTCAAAAAAACCGGCGACCAGTTCAAGGTGATCGATGGAGCAATCGTCAAAACCGGAACCGTCGAGATCAGCCCGGAGCCATGGGAGGCATAATGGACCTTGAAATTATCCAGATACCGGCCGGCGATGCCGATAATTTTTCTTACCTCGTTTACTGCAAGGCAACCCGTGAAGGGCTTGCTATCGACCCCTCTTTCACACCGGAGCTTTTACTGGCTAAAGCGGCTGAGCAAGACGTTACCATCAAGATCCTCGGCAACACCCACGGTCATCGAGACCACATCTCCGGCAATGGCGAAATCCTCGAGGCAACCGGCGCCGAGCTGGCCGGCCATCCTGAGGACCTGCCGCAGGCCGATATCGCGCTCGAAGAAGGGAGCAAGCTTCATATCGGCAATGGGACGATCATGATCCTGCATACTCCCGGCCATACCCCCGGCTCGATTGTCTTTAAAACCGATAAGGCGATCATCACCGGCGACACCCTGTTCGTCTCGCGCTGCGGCAGGGCCGACCTGCCGGGAAGCAACGTCGAAGACCTTTACGAGAGCCTGCAGCGGTTACGGCAACTACCGACCGAGACGAAAGTTTTTCCGGGCCACGATTACGGACCGCAACCGTTCTCGACCATCGGCTGGGAACTGGAGAACAACGAGTTCCTCCGCTGCCCGGACCTCGAAAGCTTCATCAAGCTGAGAATGGGTTAAGCCATGAGTAAAAAAAATTGCGACGCCAACATGCCGATTGCCATCACCCTTGAACCGGGCACTTACTTCCGCTGCGTCTGCGGCCGTTCACAGAACCTGCCGTTCTGCGACGGCGGGCACAGGCGCAGTGACGATCTGCCGATCCGCTTCGAGATCGCAGAGAAAAAGAAAGTCTATATCTGCAGTTGCTGCAAATCAAATAACCAGCCGTTCTGTGACCAGACCTGCGGAGTCGATTTACCAGAGGAGAGATGAGTTCGACCGCGCCGACCGGCAGGAATCAAAATCTTTTACCGGAACTCTCTTTTCTGCTATTATTCCCTCTCAAACCAATCATTTCAATTGCTTACCAATCCCGGAAAGCATTGGACAACACAAGGAGGGCCGATGAAACGCCTACTATACCTGTTACTTCTCGCGAGTTTCGTTGCTTCGCTGACCGGCTGCAAAACAACCGGCGCAACCAAGAGCATCAAGGAACTATCACAAATCAACAAAGTTGCGGTTGTTTCGCTTACAGTCAGTGATTGGGGCGGATCGGTCAAAGGTGGCGGCATCGGCAGCAACATGCATCAAACCATGCAAAATGCAACTGACAGCCTGTTGAACTACACCGAAAAAGAACTGGCCAAGCAGTTCAATGTAGCCAGGGCTTCGTCATTCATCGGTTCGAATGGGTATAAAAAACAGACTGAAGAACTGAGCTTGACCGCCTACGTCCCGAATGTGAAAGGTAAACCTCTGGGGGTTTTCACACAAGACAGCCGCAGTCTGAAACGTGGTGACCTGGCGCCGGAAAAGGCCGCCGCCCTCTGTCAAAGTCTCGGTGTCGACGGGGTATTTCTGATCTTCTCGGAATGGACTGTTGCCACCGGAAAATTGGTTCCGACAAACAAGGCCCTGACCAAAAACATTGTATCGCTCTGGGATGCCGCCGGGAAAAAAGTCTTTACCCGCCGGGTCGACAAAGTCGGCTCCAAGGTGCTGGGCAGTATGGGTTTCAAGGCTGTCACCCCGGAAACGATTCCGGAATGGACCAGCACCTACAAGCAATCGCTTATGCAGATTCTCAACTGAAGCTATTGATCGTATAGCACCAAAAAGGCCCGGCAAAACAGCCGGGCCTTTTTGGTGCAAATCCGCTCACAGGGTTGGCTGAAATCGCCAGATGCAAGGCATACTTCACTTACGTCGAGGGACGAAGATTGAAGAGCAACCTCGCAGATGACGGGTTAGGATCAACCTTCTTCAACCTCACGTTTTTCCATTTTGATCACCCACATCAGAATCGCCGGGATGACAAAGACGGTAAAGATAGTCGAAACCGCCAGGCCGCCCAGAAGGACACTACCGAGACCGCGGTACATTTCGGCGCCGGCACCCGGGATAACGACCAGCGGTAGCATCCCGAAGATACTGGTGGTCGCGCTCATGTAAATCGGCCGCAGACGACTGCGGACTGATTCGAGCACTGCCTCTTCATAATCCATGTTGTGGAGATGGAAATTATTGAGGGACTGGTGAACAATCAGGATGGCATTATTAACCACGACCCCGATGAGAATGACGAAACCGAGCATGGTCAGAATATCCATCTGCTGAATCGGCGCTCCGCCGAGGCGCAAAAAGATATTCAGGACCTGCACGCCGAGCACGCCGCCGGCACCGGCCAGCGGTACGGTGAGCATGATAATCAGCGGGTAGATAAAGTTGCCGAACAGCGACGCCATCAACAGGTAAGCGATCACCGCCGCCATGATGAAGTTCCACCCGAGAACCTCGGCGGTCTCTTTGAGCTTGTCGGCGGTTCCTCCAATTGAAACATTCAGTCCGTCGAAAGCACCGTTGGCCCCGACCGCCGGGATCAACTGGTTTTCGATAATATCGGTCGCTACCTGCAGCGGCATGTCGACCGGGGTAGAGACCTGCAGGGTAACGGTCCGCTCTCTTTCCAGATGACGGATCTGCGAAACCCCGATCGATTCTTTCATCCGGGCCAGGCTTGAGACCGGGACCACCCTGCCGGTCGGGGTGGCAAGCAGGGCATTATTGACATCCTCCGGCGTCACGACACTGTCATCGGCCGACTTGACAACCAGGTCGATCTTCTTTTTCCCGTCCTCCTTGAAGTCACCGATAATGGTGCCATCCATCAGGACATCGAGGGCGACGCCGAACTGGCGGGAAGTCATCCCGTTGGCGGTCATCAGGTCACGATCCGGAATAAAGTGAACCTCCGGGTAGGTCAGTTCAACCGATGGAATCGGCCGCGGACTCATCCCCTGTGGCGCGTTTCGTATGGCCCCGAAAAGCATCGCCGAGGCGGTCGTGATGCGGGTCAAGTCATCACCACTGATATTGACCTCGACCGATTTTGCGCCGCCCACATTTCGCTGAAAGACCCCGGGTTGCGATGCAACTCCGAAAATACCGGGAATCGAGTTGCTCATCCGGTTGAACAGGGGCAAAAGATCTCGGGCCTTGTCCCACTCTTCGGCCAGGGCACCGACAATCATGAAGCCTTCACGGCCAACATAGAACATATTGCGGATCGCCGGGACCCCGTCAACCTCCTGTTTGATATGCGGTTTGGCCAGTTCAAAGAACTGGTTCCCGATATCGTTCCGTTCCTCCAGCGACAAGCCGGGAGGCGGGATCAGAAAACTGAGGATAAAGTTGCGGTTGCCCTGCGGCAGGTAGTCCTTTTGCGGCATCAGGAAATAACCGGAGCAGATGGCCAGGGTTATCAGCAGAACAACGGTAGCGATCCGATTGCGCGTGGAAAGAGTCGCTATGCCGACCAGCCACATCATCCCGTCGCGTAAACGGAGACCGAAGCCGGAGAGCATTTCGTTGATCGGCTGTACTTTCGGCTGAAAGCGCTCGCTGAACGATTGCAGGCCATTGCTGATAACCCCGTCGGTCTCCTCGTCCTTGGCGGCGAGAAGCTTCTGGGCCAACATCGGGATAACCGATACCGAAACGAACAGAGACAGCGAGACCGCCGCGACCACCGCGATCGCAATGTCACGAAACAACTGGCCCGCTTCCTCCTCGATAAATACGACCGGCAGGAAAACCGCGAGGGTGGTAATCGTCGAGGCGAGAACAGCACCCCAGACCTCCTTGGTCCCTTCCAGGGCTGCCCGATAAGCTGTCTTGCCCATCTTCCGGTGCCGGTCAATATTTTCAATAACCACAATCGCGTTATCGACCAACATGCCGACGGCAAAAGCGATACCGGCCATACTGACGACATTCAGGTTGCGACCGAGCGCGTAGAGCATGATAAAGGTACCGATGACGCTGATCGGAATCGCCATACCGACGACAATGGTCGCGCGCAGACTACGCAGGAAAATCAGCAGAACAACGATGGCCAGGCAGCCGCCGAACAGGATGTTCTGCTTGATCATGTTGATTGCGCTGTTGATGTAAAACCGTTGATCATAAACCCATTCAAGGTAAAGCCCCTGCGGCTTCAGCTTGGTTTCATTGAGCCACTCTACCGCTTTTTCATAACTTTCAGTCAACTCGAGAATATTGGTTCCGGTCTCCGGGCGCAAACCGATCGCCATGCCGGGCGTGCCGTTGTGCAAAACCGAACCGAGCGACTTGGCATAGCCGCGCTCGACCTTGGCAACATCGCCAATGGTCACCCGCTCCTGACCGGTCGAGGCGAGAACAACGCCGGCAATCTGCTCCGGCGATTTAAATTCGGCGGTCGTCCGGATACGATAATCCCGGCGGCCGACACCGAGGATGCCGGCCGAGATGTTGACGTTCTCATTCCGCAGCGCATTAATAACCCGATCAACCGTCAGGCGATGTGACGCCAGTTTTTCCGGGCTGACCACGACGTGCATTTCCTCGGCGGTACCAGCCGGGAGGAAGAGTTCGGAGACCCCTTTGACCCGTTCCAGGTATTGCCGGATTTCGTTTTCGAAAAATGTCCGGTAAGTGTAAACATGACGCGGATTATCATCCATCGCCTTGAGAATGACCCAGATCGCAAAACTGCTCTGCGCACCGGAGGCATTGACGGCCGGCTGATCGACATCTGCCGGATAGGACGGCACCTCGTTGAGCTTGTTCGAAACCCGTAGCAGTGCGTCGTTGACTTCGGTACCGATCTTGAAGGTCAGGGTAATCTGGCCCTGGCCGTTGCTCGAGCTGCTCTCCATCTTGACCAGGTTGGTCAGCCCCTTGAGCGTATTCTCCTGCTCTTCGATGATTTCGCGTTCGATTTCATACGGCGTGGCGCCGCGCCAGGTGGTGGTAACCGAGATAACCGGTTCGACCACTGTCGGTGCCAGCTGAATCGGCAGCCTGTTCAGACTGATCAGACCGAACAGGACAACCATGACAATGATCGAAATAACCGTTACCGGTTTTTTAATTGAAAAAGAGACCAGATCCATTGATAACCTCAGGATCCGAATCGAACGGGCGTACCGTCATTATAGATGCGTTCCTGACCCTTGATAATGACATCCTGACCAGCCTTGAGGCCATCACCGCTGACCCCGAACTGCAGCCCGGAGTAGCCGGTGACCTCGACCGGAATCATTTTGGCCAGTCCGCCTTCAACAATATAAACAACATCGCGACCGAATTTATTGATGACGGCATCGCGCGGCACCAGCAGGCCGCTTTCGGCCGGACTGACCGGCAGCAAAGCTCTGGCAGCCATGCCTTCGATCAACGCATCGGTGTTCTTCAACCGGAGCTTGATCGAAAAGGTGCGGGTCGCAATATCACCCCTCGGAATCAGGGCAACATAACGACCGGTGTATTTTTTATCGCCGCTGATAATAGCAACTTCCCGTCCTTTTTCGAGCAGCCCGACCATCCGTTCGGGAATATCGACCACCACATCGACCTGTCGATCATCGGCAACCACGGCAACGGTACCGCCAGCGTTAACCCACTCTCCCTGTTCAACCTCTTTCTTGAGAACCACTCCGGAAAAGGGGGCGTCGATCGTCATTTTCTTTTTTTCGAGCTGGAGCCGGTCGAGATCGGCCTTGAGAGCGGCGGCCCTTTTTTCCAGACCCCGGGCTGTCGCCATCTGGTTGTCATAGGTGGTTTCGGCAATCAGATTGTCACTGTGCAGAGATTCAAGGCGGGTCAGGTCTTTGCGCGCCTGTTCCATGTCGATAACCGCCTGCTCGAAGGAATTGCGGGTTTTATCGATCATCGTTTCAAGGATATCGGTCTGGAGAGTGACCAGGCTCGCGCCTTTCTTGACCCGGTCACCATCATTAATGGCAACCGAAGCGACCAGCCCGCCGACCTCGGACGCTACGTTCGAAACCCGTGAATAAAAAACGGTCCCGACCATTTGCTGGCTCGGCTCTGCGGTCCCTTCAACAATCTTTTCAACCGCGACCAGCATTGCCGGCGGCGCATTCTGGGCCTGACCGCCCCCTTCTTTTCCACCTTCAGCGGCAACAGCGGAAACCGAAATCAGCAGAAGCGCAAGACCGACTATCAATATTTTGAATTGCATTGGTTATTCATCCGGTTTGATCGATCAAAAAGTATCGTCATCATCGAAACTGAAGCTGTCTTCCTCTTCAGCAAAATCGAAGGTATCATCTTCCGTGACTTCGGTCGCCGGCTCGGAGGGGGCGCCACCGCCAGCCTCCTCTTCCATGAAGTCGAATCCGAACTCTTCCCCTCCAGCAGCCGGGGCACCCGCGGCTGCAGTCGCCGCCGTGGCCGCTGCCGCTGCTCCGGAAGCCGGAAACATCAGGGAGCGGATATTGTGTTTTTCCTTGTGTTCCATCAGATCCTTGCCGCATTTCTTGCACTCGTCAAGATAATCGAAACTGGTGTAACCACACTTCGGACATTTCATTGTCTTTCCTCCCGGTAAATGGAATCAACCCCGACTGTTTTCATCGGAACCAAAATCACCATAAAGATACTCCAGAACGGCCGTGACTGCAAACCCGGATGTTTCAGCTCGCAAGATTCTTGGCCCAAGACTGACCGGTAAAAACCCGGCGGCTTTTGCACGGTCCACCTCATCCCGGCCGAATCCCCCTTCAGAACCGACCAGAACAGCAACACCGGCCGGTCTTTTTTCCGGCAATCTCTCGACCAGTGCAACGCTCCCGTCTTCCCAGAGCATCAGCTTGAGTTCCTCGCGGCAGGTCGAAATGACCTGACCAAACTCCTGAACCGGATCACAGATCGGCAGGATCGGGCGCCGGCACTGTCGGGCAGCTTCCGCAATGATTTTCCGCCAGCGCTGCAGCTTTTTCTCACCCCTGCCCTGATCGAATTCGGGAACGGAACGCTCACTGAATACGGGACTGAACCGATTAACGCCGAGTTCACAACCCTTCTGCAGAATCAGCTCCATCTTCTCCCCCTTCGGCAATGACTGAATCAGTCGAACCGGAAGGTTTTTTTCCCGTTCAAACCACTGCTCGATAATCAGAGCTTGCCCCGATCCCGGAGTAAGCTCATTGATCTGGCCCAGATAATGGTTGCCGACACCATCAAGCAGCAGGATCTGGTCGCCGGTCCCAAGGCGTAAAACCTTCCGGATGTGGCGAAGCAGATCACCATCCAGCCGGATTCGATCACCTTCGACTCCCTCCGGAGGGATAAAGAAACGACGCAGGGTCATGAACGCTGCTCTCTGTGATAGATCATGCAACACCATTCATTTTCATAACGGATATCAGGATCATTGAGGCCAAGATTACAGAAGCCGGCACAGACAAAACTTTCTTTTTCCTTAAGGATGCCGGACAGGATCAGGCAACCGCCGGGTGCGAGATGAGCAACCAGGTCAACCGCAAGTCGGACATTTTCCTCGGCAAGGATATTGGCAATAACAAGGTCATAGTGGCCGGCGATATCGGGCAGCGGCCGGCCGGTAATCTCAACCTGGCCGGCAACGCGGTTCAGCATGACATTCTCTTCGGCCACCCGGCAGGCGCCCGGATCGATTTCACAGCCGATAACCTTGCTCGCCCCGAGAGCGGCCGCCGCTATCGCCAGAATCCCCGAGCCGGTTCCGACATCAAGGACCGAATCCGGCGCCGGTGACTGCTCAAACCGGTCGGCCACCGCCTGCAGGCAAAGCCTTGTCGTTTCATGGCTGCCGGTCCCGAATGCCATTCCCGGATCGAGAGAAACCAGCGCCGAATCATCGTCACCCTGCCACTGTTCCCAGGTCGGTTTGACCACCAGTCGCGAGCCGAAGCGCACCGTTGAGAAATGCTGCTTCCACCCTTCGGCCCAATCCTCCTGCTGAACTCCGGAAAAACGGATCGCGGCAGGCGTCAGGCCGGGCATTTCAGCAGCCAGCCCCCGGCAGATACTCAGGGCCAGTTTCCCCGGCTCAGCTGTTTCCGGGAAATAGGCCCTGATCTCGTAACTCTCGGGAAGATCAGCATCCGGATCAGGAGCGACAAAGGTATCGAGATCACGCTCCTCGACCATGACACCGATACAGCCGATGCCATACAGGGCATCTGAGACCTGGTCAATCAGCTCGACCGGTACCGAAAAAACAGTTTCTGTCCAACTTAGCTCCATGCTCGAAGTTTTACAGAGTCAACCGTTTAAAAGCAATAAAAACCTTGACAAAATCAGACCGTTTCAGTTAAACATCACTAGGTTTTAATTAAAAAGTACCATGCGTGATATTTTTTACAGCAAGTCATATTAGCCCAGGTTTATTAAGGCTGTAAGGGTCCGAAAAGAATGGCTTCTTGATCTTAATGAAAGGTCTGTTACAATTTCAAACAACTCTCACCAGGACAGATCATGGCACAAAAACCGAATTTATACCTTCTTTCCGATGCGACGGGAGAAACGGCTGAGAAGATGGTGATGGCCGCCTTGACCCAGTTCCGCAAAAAGGACATCCGCATCAACCGGATCAGCCATGTCCGGACCAAAAATGCAATCTACGAGGTGCTCGATGATGCCCTGGAGAACAAGGGCCTGGTTGTTTTTACAATCGTAAATCGGGAAATGGCGCAGATGGTTCACGATGAATGCAATTCGCTCGGAATCCCCTGCATCGATCTGATCACCCCATTACTGATGAAGTTCTCCGAGTTTCTCGGGCGTGATCCCGGCGAAACCCCAGACCTGCTGCACGGTGTTGATGAAGAGTATTTCCGCCGGGTCGAAGCCCTCGAATTTACGATCAAGCACGATGACGGTCAGGAGGTACGCAACCTGACCAACGCCGACATCATTCTGGCCGGGATCTCGCGAACCAGCAAAACCCCCCTGTCGGTTTACCTTGCGCATCGCGGCTGGAAAGTCGCCAACGTTACACTGGTCAAGGGGGTTGAACCGCCACCGGAGCTCTTTACGGTCGACCGGGGACGCGTCGCCGGCTTGGTCATTGACCCACAGCGTCTGGGTGAGCTCCGGGCTTCCCGCTTGCGCAATCTCGGGCAGGATCCGAAAGCGGCTTACGCCGATTTTGAAGAGATTGAAGAAGAGCTTGCAGCTTCAAAAAAAATTTTCCGGCAACAGCAGTGGGTCACTATAAACGTGACCGGCAAAGCGGTTGAAGAAACAGCAAACGAAGTCCTGGTTAAACTGGGGCTGAAATAGGATTCGTTTAAACAGCTTAACAGAGCTTATTTACAGAAGGAGGCACACATGAAGATTCTGGTCGTTGAAGATGAAAAGAAAGTCGCCAGCTTTATTCAGCGGGGACTCGAGGAGGAAGGGTATGAGGTCGATGTCGCCTATGATGGTGAAGAGGGCCTGAGTATCGGGTCTGATGGCAGCTACGACCTGATCCTGATGGATCTGATGCTGCCCAAGATAGACGGCCTGGAGGTTATCAGCAAATTACGCGGCCAGGATGTGCGGACACCGGTTCTCTGCCTGACCGCCAAGGACAAGGTTGACGACATCGTCTCCGGACTCGATTCAGGAAGTGACGACTACCTGACCAAGCCGTTCGCCTTCGCCGAACTGGTGGCCCGGGTCCGGGCCCTGATCCGTCGCGGCAATACGGAACGCGGCGCTGAAATCGTCTTCGCCGACCTCCGCCTCGATCCGGTCTCGCACAAGGTTTGGCGCAATGACCGGGAGATTGATCTGACCACCAAAGAATACGCGCTACTCGAATACATGATGCGCAACCCGAATCAGACCCTGACCCGCAGCATGATCGCTGAACATGTTTGGGACTATACCTTCGATTCTTTTACCAACATTATCGATGTTTATGTGAATTACCTGCGGAAAAAGGTCGATCGCGATTTTGATAAAAAACTGATCCACACGGTTCGTGGCGTTGGTTACGTCCTCAAGGAGGATTAGCAGTTGTTTTTTCGTTCGATCCGTTTTCGATTAACCTCCTGGTATGCCTTGACCCTGGCCGCTGTGCTGGCGGCCAGTAGTCTGTTCTGGTACATTGCGCTGTCGCGTAACCTGGAAAAACATATCGATGAGAGACTGCTCGATGTTGCCAAAGTGGTCGAACGATCGCACCTGAAGGAGCACCGCGACCTGTCACTTCCGCAAGCCTGTAACGACCTCGACAAGTACATCCTCGATCACAACTGGGCCGGCTACGCCCAGGTCCGGAACAGTCTCGGCAATATCATCTGTAATATCAACTCGGTCGAAGGCAAACCGCTCCCTCTAGGCAAGTCGGCGCTGCTGAAAATAACCAAAATGCTCCACCATTTTGAAACGGTCAGAAACCTCGACTCTTATCCACTGCGACTTCTCAGCTACCCGATCGTCCATGATGGTCGCCTCGAACGAATTATCCAGATTGCCGAATCATACGAACAGGCCGAACATACGCTAAGCGACCTGAAAATCGTATTTCTGATGCTCAGTCCGTTCGCTTTTATCGCTCTGACCGGATGCGGTTGGTTCCTCGCCAACCGGGCCCTGACTCCGATTGTCAACATTACCGAAACCGCTCGTAAAATTACCGCCGAAAAGCTCGATGCCCGACTGCCGGTGCATGAACCGCAGGATGAACTGGCCAACCTCTCTAACACGATAAATTCGATGCTGGCCCGCCTCGAAGACTCATTTAACCGGATCAAACAGTTCTCCGGCGACGCATCACATGAACTCAGAACGCCCCTGGCTATTCTCAAAGGGGAAACCGAAGTCTCTTTGCGCTGGGCAAAAACGGAAGAAGAACTCAAGCAGACTCTCGAATCGAACCTTGAAGAGATCAACCTGATGGGCCGGATACTCGAGGACCTTCTGGAACTGGCCAAAAGCGAAGCCGGTGAGCTGCATCTCGATTTCGAGGAATTCAGCCTCAGTGACCTGCTTCAGGATATTTACATCCATGCCAAAACCCTGGCCGAGCCACGACAGCATCTGATCAAGCTCCGTCTTCAGGTCGACTCCGAAATTCATATCTGGGGCGATCAGATCCAGCTTTACCGGATGTTTCTCAACATCATCAACAACAGTATCAAGTACACCCAACCCGAAGGCACTATCGAGATAACACTCTCGGTTGACGATGAAACAGCCATTGTCAGCGTCAAGGATTCAGGGGTCGGCATTTCGAAAGAACACCTGGCGAATATTTATGACCGTTTCTACCGGGTTGATGCGGCCCGGAACCGCCAGGATGGCGGGACCGGACTCGGGCTATCGATTGTCAAGGCGATTGTAGATGCGCACGGCGGCCGGATTGATGTCGACTCGGTTGTCGAAAAAGGAACAACTTTTACCATCTCCCTGCCGTTGAAACGGGAAACCCTGAAAAAGAGTTGATCGCGGCATTGACATCCAACTGACCGATGATTAAATAGTTTTCCGGATGGAAAATATTATTTATCAAGGAGTTGCCATGTTTAGCAGATTCTTGCATCAAACACTATGGACCGCACTGATTCTTTTTGCCTTCAACACAAACAGCCTCGCAGCAGCGCCCGATTTCGTGCAGCTTGCCAAAGATCTCAAACCGGCTGTCGTTAACATCAGTACCTCGAAAACGATCAAGCAGAGACGCCCGCAAATTCCGGACTTCGGTCCGCAACGTGATTTTTTCGATGATTTCTTCAACCGTTTCTTCCAGGGGCAACCGCAGCGGGAGCGCAAAACAAGTTCCCTCGGATCCGGCTTCATCATTGACAAAGAGTGTTATATCCTGACCAATGATCATGTTGTCAATGGCGCCGATGAGATTGAAGTCAAAATGTCCGATGACCACTCTTTTCCGGCCAAAATCATCGGTTCGGACAGCAAACTTGATCTCGCCCTGCTGAAAATTGAGACCGATCATGATCTGCCGGTCGCCAAACTCGGCAACAGTGAGAATCTGCAGGTCGGAGAGTGGGTCATGGCGATCGGCAACCCTTTCGGCCTCGAGCAGACCGTCACCGCCGGTATTGTCTCGGCCAAGGGACGTGTTATCGGCGCCGGACCGTACGATGACTTTATCCAGACCGACGCCTCGATCAATCCCGGAAACTCGGGTGGACCGCTGTTCAACGCCAACGGCGAGGTCATCGGAATCAATACGGCGATTGTCGCCCGCGGACAGGGGATCGGCTTTGCCATTCCGGTCAACATGGCCCGGGAGATCATTGACCAACTCAAGGAGACTGGCCATGTGACCCGCGGCTGGCTCGGCGTTTCAGTCCAGGACATATCCGAAGAACTGGCTGAATCGTTCGACCTCGACTCGAAAAAGGGCGCCCTGGTCGCCGAGGTCATTGCTGACTCCCCGGCCGAAAAAGCAGGAATCAAGCGGGGCGACATCATTCTTTCCTTCAACGGAAATCCGGTCGATGAACTCAGGGATCTGCCACGGCTGGTTGCGGCAACTCCGATCGATAAAAAAGTCAATGTTGTCCTCTTCCGCGATGGCAAAAAGAAAACCGTTACCGTGACCATCGGCAAGATGGATGGCGATGAACAGGGGCCGGCCGCCATTGAAGAAAGCGACCTCGGCCTCAACTTGACCGACATCACCCATGAATTTGCCGAGCGCTACTCACTGGAGACAACCGAAGGTGTTCTTGTCACCGGCATTGACCCAGAGGGCCCGGCCATTGATGCCAACCTCCGGCCCGGTGATGTCATTGTTGAAATCAACGGCCGCGGAATCAGGTCGGTCAAGGAATTCAGAGCGGTGACCGGCGAGGTCAAGGAAGGGAAATATATCCGGCTGCTGGTCCAGCGCGCAACCAACCTGTTCTATACGACGATCAAGAAATGATCGGAAAATAATGATCGAAAGGGGCCTGAGTAATCAGGCCCCTTTTTTGATATGCGTCCGGCAACCCGGGCCATTAATCTCCGCCGTAAGCTCAACTTCACAATAGTTGTGGATCCCGTTTTTTTTCTTCCCTTGCAAACGGCAGAGGAGAAAATCGCAGCCTCTTCTGCTATCCTTAGCCCATGCGTCCGGTTTTCTATCCACTTCTGGTCGATGGTCCGCATGGCGATCCGGCCTTTTACGTCAGAATCGCCCACCGTCGGGAGGCCCTGCTGTTCGACTGTGGTTCGCTGGCCAGTCTCACGGCCCGCGAAATGTCGAAAGTAAGGCACCTCTTTATTTCCCACACCCACGTCGATCACTTCATTGACTTTGATCGGCTCGTCCGTTTCTTTCTCTACACCGATCATCACCTTACCGTTCATGGCCCGAGCGGCCTGGCCCGGCAGGTCGGTAGTCGACTGGCCGGCTACACCTGGAATCTGGTTGATGGTTTTCCATTCGAAATTACGGTTCGGGAATGGGACGGCGCAGTAATCGACAGCTTCCGTTTTCGGGCCCGCAACGCCTTCCGGATGGAAGAGCTTGATTCCATCGACTGTCCCGATGGCCGGCTCCTTGAGACCGCGGCCTATCATGTTTCGGCCGTCCGACTCGACCACGGCAACATCACGTCACTCGCTTACACTCTGCAAGAAGTCCTGCATATCGCCATTCACAAGGATGCCCTTGAACGAGCAGGGTACCGACCAGGACCCTGGCTGACCGATTTCAAGGATTTTTTGCGCTCGCAGCAGGCATGCCCTGACTCGATCGAGGTGCCATTACATGCTGGCGGTTCTGTCACCTGCACCATAGTCGACCTCGCTGCGAGAATCGCCCACACCGAACCGGGGATGAAGATCTGCTATGTTACAGACGTCAGTCCGACAGAAGCGAATCTTGAAAAAATCATCGCTCTCGCTGCCAGTGCACACCTGCTCGCCATCGAGGCACCTTTTGCTCACAGCGATCTTGAAAGAGCCCGAAAAAGAAACCATCTGACCGCACACCTTGCCGGGGCTATCGCCGCAAAGGCACAGGTCAGCCGTTGCCTTTTTTTCCACTTCTCTCCGCGCTACCATGAGACCGGCTATGACCTGGCCAAAGAAGGAGAGGCTGCTTTCAGAACTTCCGCTCAGGTGAGGTGAAGCGCTATCGCCGACACACCTGCCGAGCAGAGCCCGATCAATAGTGACCAGAGTCCATTTCGGATCAATGCATATTTCCTGGTCAGACGATGTTTTCCGAGGTAGTAGATTTCGTGCAGGTAGGCATCGTAAATTTTTTCCCGGTCAGCAATCAGTTCCTTGCCGAGGGCCATAAACTCGCCCTCTTCAATTTCGGCAAATGACCGGAAATAAAAGAAATTGACGCCGCCGTGGGCATGTATTGGCGGAATGATCGCAAAAATCGAAAAAATGATGGCAAGAAGTCCGGTGACCAGCAGCAACAGGACCGTCAGCAAAGAAAGCTGCTGCATCTGGGTAATGGTGATGGTCAGAACCAGAGATGATGCGGTCATGATCATCGACGCCTTGGTGTCGGCCATCTGGTTGAGGGTCATGTGTTTGCTCAGGTTGGCGCGCAGGACATTACTCGCCAGCAATCGCGGCAAAACCGGTTCTTCTCTCTTCTCCTCCATGTTTTCTCCTTTTCCCTTTCATCTGCAACCTGTTCATTATATCCGGCAAAGACAATTCTGCAAAGCTTTGCGACACCGTTCTTCTGTGCAAAAGCACAGTGTTTTTAAAACATTCCTGTGTTAGTTTGTGACCATGCGCCTTGCCTTGAAACATCAAATAATTCTCGCCCCGGCGACGGTCCTGCTACTGCTGGCACTGCTTCTCGGGTTCATGCAGCTCAGCTACTGGGATCTGACCCTGAAGCGCCAGGCTTCGCGCAAACTCGGAACCGTTTTCCTGTCGTTAGCCGAAGCCGACCTGGCAACCCAGAGAATATATCGCCTGGCGGTCCGCCTGAGCCGCGAGGACCTGGTCAACGTGGCCAGGGTCAGCGAACTCGCCATGTACTACCAGCACCTTGACGAAGCGAGTGAACGGATTATCTCGAACCTCGGTATGAACAAGCGGGACCGGACCCGGTTTCGCGAAACCGTCAACAAGCTGAATCCGGAGTTCGGCTTTGATGCCGAACGTTTTGTCGAAGCGATTGGCGAGCTCCGGCCCCAGTTTGTCAGTTTTTCCGAACAGATGCAGGAACGCCGCGCCACCTTGAGCAAGGTCCAGTCGGCTGATATTGACGAACTGGTCACCCGGACCACCCTCGTTTCAATTATCGTGCTCGGCACCGCGATTCTTCTTGGCATCTTTTTGTCACTCTATTTTGCCCGCCGCATCCTGCGGCGGATTCAGGGCCTCTCCGACAGCGCCCGCCGGATCGCCGAGGGCGAACTGGTCGCACCGACCCCTCCGGAGAAGATGCAGGACGAGCTGGACGAACTGACCTTATCGATCAGCCGCATGACCGACAAACTGATTCGCGTCGTCAGTACGGAGAAACTGCTTGAGGGCGCCGAGGAAGAACGGCGGCGCATCGCTATGGATATCCACGATCAGACCCTGGCCGATCTCGCCACCGTCAAGCGGGATGTCGAAGTCCTCAAGGAGAAAGAAGATTGCCGGGATGAAGCCGGCCGGCTCCAGAGCAACCTCGACAGGGCGATCCATAATCTGCGCGAGGTCATGGACAACCTGCATCCACAGACACTCGATATTCTCGGTCTCGGCGCCGCCCTCGAGTCGCATCTCGAGCGCCATTTCAGCGGTCCAGACCTGCCCGAATACCACTTCCACCAGACCAGCAAAGCCGAGGACCTGCAGCTGCCGAAATTTGCCAGCCTGGCCATTTACCGCATCGCCTCGGAAGCGATTCACAATATTATCAGGCATGCCAATGCCAACCGCTACGAAGTGAATCTTGATGTCAACAACGGACATTTTTCTCTCGTCATTGAAGACAACGGCCGCGGCTTTGACCCGGCTGCGGTTAACGAAAGCGGTCGCCGCGGTTTGCACAATATCAAGGAACGAGCGCGGGCAATAGGCGGCCAGGTATCGTGGAAAGCATCCCGCTTCTCGAGCGGCACCCGATTTGAACTTACAATCAATATCTCTTCCCTGAAACAGGAGGTATGACCGATGTCAGAGGTTCTCGATATCATTGTCGCCGAAGACAATCCCAAGGATTTTGAATTTCTCGAATCCCTTTTTGAAAAATGGGAAAACCTGCCGAACATCGAGCGGGCCCAGAATGGCGCCGCCGCCCTTGAGCTTGCCCTGAAGTACGAAAATCCGCTGGTGGTCAGTGACATCCAGATGCCGGAAATGAACGGCATCGAGTTTGCCCGCGAGCTCTGGGCGAAAAAGCCGACAACCCGCATCGTTTTCTGGAGTCAGTTCAAGGATGAGATGTATGTCCGGTCCCTGCTCAAGATCGTGCCGCCGGAAACCGTTTACGGCTACATTCTCAAATCGAACACCAAGGAGAAGATCGCTGC
Source organism: Desulfuromonas sp. (assembly GCA_002869615.1). Classification (NCBI taxonomy): domain Bacteria; kingdom Pseudomonadati; phylum Thermodesulfobacteriota; class Desulfuromonadia; order Desulfuromonadales; family Desulfuromonadaceae; genus Desulfuromonas; species Desulfuromonas sp. The sequence goes on from PKUH01000110.1 coordinate 76,002, forward strand.
GGCCATCGAGACGGTACTCTGCGATGAACAGTGCTGGATCGATCCGGATGTGCGCAAGGTTCAGGGCGTCACCGGCCACAGCCAGACCGCACTTTCCGATATTGAATTCGAAGCCCTGATCGACATCTCGCTCGGCCTGACCGACAACCTGATCGCACAGAGACGTTACCTTTCCCGCCGTGGCGTGCAAAGCCGTCTCAATTCCCTCTACAACAAGCTCGGCATCGATCAGGAACAGTTTCACAGCGACAAGCATGGCGATGCCCTCAACCTCCGTAATCGGGCGGTTGCCGTCGCTCTGCGCCGCGGCCTGATCAACCCGTTCGAGCTCGAGAACGAAGAGACGATTTTCCAGGAATGGCTGGCCAAGTTTATCCGCAGCCACTGAGTTGGGTCGAATTGACCGTTCTTTATTGAATCACTCAACGAGATGTGCTAGATACAATGGTCATACAAAAAACCATTGGAGCAATGGCATGACCACTTTATTTCAACCGATCAAACCGAAAAAGATCTCTGAAGAGATCGTCGAGCAGATCAAACAGCTGATCTCTTCCGGCGATCTCAAGCCGGGCGAACGCGTCCCTTCAGAACGGGAGCTTTCGACCATGCTCGGCGTCAGCCGACCATCAGTCCGCGAAGCGATTATGGTTCTCGAGGCGATGGGATTTCTCGAATCACGACAGGGTGGCGGCACCTACATCCGATCCTTAACCGAGATGACTATAGCCGACCCGTTAAGCAGTCTTGTCGGCAGCAAGCAACCGAAAATCCTTTATGCTTTGACCGAAGTCCGCATGGGGCTCGAAACATGGTCGGCCTATTTGGCCGCGCAAAGAGCGACTGAAGACCAGATCCAGCAGATGCGCAGCCTCTACACCATCATGGAAAAACAGGCCGCCGAAGGTGGCTGGGATGCCGAGATTGATGCCAAGTTCCATTACATCATCACCGAAGCAACCCAGAACACGATCCAGGTTCACGTTCTCAATACGATCCATTCGCTCTTCCAGACAACAATTATGGTCGCCCTGACTGAATTTTACCAGAAAGAGGGCTATCTCGAACGCCTGCTGACGCAGCATCGAGACATCCTCGAAGCGATCGAAGCGCGCGACCCGGAGCGGGCGCAAAAAGCGATGCAAGTTCATCTTGAGCTGGTCGAAAAGAAAATGAATGAGTTTCTCGAAGAGGAGAAAAGCTGAGCACCTAAGCTTTAGCCGATAAGAAAAGGACAGGCGATGAGCCTGTCCTTTTTTGCTTAATCCTTTACCGCTTTGCCAATCAACTCCATAATATGGAGCACCGGTTGCTTCATTCCGGCCTCCTTCAATCCCCAGGCGAGCTGCAGGTGGCAGCCGGGATTGGCGGTGACCAGGATGTCGGCTTTCGTCGCCGCCACGTTATTGAGCTTTCGATCAAGAATCTCCCGACTCTCCTCGGTAAACTTGAGACCAAACGTCGCGGCCGAACCGCAGCACCAGCTCGCTTCGTTCATTTCGATATATTCAACACCCGGAAGCGACTTGAGCAGATCACGCGGCTGCCGACTGATGTTCTGGGCGTGGCAGAGATGACACGGCTCATGATACGTCACTTTGAGATCAAGCGGCTCAAGATCTTCGGTGCGCAGGCCGACCTCGGCAAGAAACTCGGAAACATCCCTGACCTTGGCCTTGAAGGCGACCAGCTTGTCATGATCAGCGGTCCCTTCGAGCAGCTCTTCGTATTCCTTGAGCGCTGCCCCGCAACCGGCACAATCAGTGACGATCGCATCGGCTTCGAGATCGAGGAACAGCTCGATATTATGCAGGGCGAGCTGTCTTGCCGTTTCCCGGTCCCCTTCATTGAGATGCGGCGCCCCGCAGCACTTCTGGGCTTTCGGGGTGACGATTTCGAAGCCCTGCTGGGCCAGAACCCGAACCGTCTGCCGCGACACTTCAGCATACATCAGGGTCATGATACAGCCGAGGAAGAAGGCGACCGTCCCGCGCTGTTCACCTTCGGCCGGCACTACCTCCGGCAGCTGCTGCCGCAACGGCGGGTGCAACTCCGGTATCATCCCCTCGGCCTTGGCCATCCAGTCCGGCCCGATTTTCATGATTCCGCTCTGACGAACCAGCCACTGAATGCCGAGCTTCTGGTAGAGCCGGGCCGGCAACATCGAAAATTCGAGTTTGTCGGGATCAGGCAGCATCTTTTCAAGGACAAAATTTCGGAAGGCCTTGACCGGAGTCGACGGCGGAAAAGCCTCATGTGCCTGGCTGCGGCAATGCTCCATCACCTCTCCGGCATGAACACCGGAGGGGCAGGCGGTCGTGCAGGCCCGACAATCGAGGCAGAAATAAGCCTCATCTTTCAGAGCCTGAGTAAAGTCGAGTTGCTCTTCGGCCACGGCGCGGGCCAGGGCAACCCGGCCGCGTGGACTGGAACGCTCCCGACCGGTCATAGCATAAGTCGGACAGGTCGGCAGACAGAAACCGCAGCGCATGCACTGCAATACTGACGGATAGGTCGGGGCATCATCATTGAATAAATTGCCGAGCGGCTTCTTGTCATTCACTTTTGGCCTCCGTGCCATTTGCCTCAAACATCTTTCCGGGATTGAGCAGTCCGCCCGGATCAAAACTCTGTTTAATCCGGCGCAGTACGGCAACGCCGCCGGGTCCGATCTGCCGTTTGAGGTAGCCCATCTTGGCCATGCCGATACCGTGCTCGCCGGAAACGGTTCCACCCCATTCGAGGACCTTGTCATACAGCTCCTCGTAAAAGGCGTGGGCCCGCTCCATCTCATCCTGATCGCGTTCATCACAGAGCACGGTCGGGTGCAGATTGCCATCCCCGGCATGACCGAAGGTTCCGACCTTGAGCTTGTATTTTTCGGTGAGTCGATCGATCTCTGCAAAGGTTTCGGCAAGACGGGAACGAGGCACGGTCGCATCTTCGAGCAGGGTCGTCGGTGAAACCCGGGCCAGGGCCGAAAGTGCCGTCCGGCGGGCCGCCGCCAGCTGGGCGGTATGCTCGGCATCACGGGCCAGATGAACTTCAGCGGCGCCGACTTCTTCCAGAACCTGCTGTACTCCGGCCGCCTCTTCAGCGACCATCGCCGGGTGACCGTCGACCTCGATCAGCAGCAACGCCGCCATCTCGCGCGGCAGGCCGATCGCTGAAAAATCCTCGACGCAGTTAATCGTCGCCTTGTCCATGATCTCCATGGTCGAAGGGATAATCCTTGCCGCAATGATCTTCGAGACCGCCTCGCCGGCCGTCCGGGTGTCGGAAAAATAAGCCAGTATCGTCTTCTTGTCCTGGGGCGGGGGGATCAGCCTGAGGGTCGCCTCGGTGACAATCGCAAGGGTCCCTTCACTGCCGATCAGCAAATCCTTCAGGGCATAACCGGCAACATCCTTGACGCTCTTGCCGCCGGTATTAAACGGTGTGCCATCGGCCAGGAAACCAGAGAGCGCCATCACATAATCGCGGGTCACTCCGTATTTAAGACCGCGCAGACCGCCGGCATCCTCGGCGATATTGCCACCAAGGGTCGAGATCTTCTGCGAGCCCGGATCGGGCGGATAGAACAGTCCTTTTTCAGCGACGGCATTAAAAAAGTCGAGGGTCACGACCCCGGCCTGGGCGGTGGCGGTCAGGTTCTCTTCATCAATCTCGAGGATACGATTCATTTTCGTGAGGCAAAGCACCAGGCCCCCTTGCGGAGCAATACTGCCGCCGGAAAGACCGGTTCCGGAGCCACGCGGAACGATCGGCATGCCCTCCTCGCTGGCCAGCGCAATAACAAAGCCGACCTCTTCCGTCGTTTCGGGGAACACGACCGCGTCAGGAACTCCCTGCAGACCCGGGGTTGCATCATAGCCGAAGGTCAGCAAATCCTCTTTTTCAGTGAGAACCCGTTTTTCTCCCAAACGCTCAATCAATGTCTTTTTTGCAGCTGCTGAAATCATATCCCGCACCTCTGAATTTTTTATGAATATCCCGTGTTAGCCACCAAAGAATACCGAAGGTAACCAGGTAATAATTTCCGGGAATATGATTAACATCGCCAGCCCGATCACCTGGATAACAACAAAGGGAAGAATCCCCTTGTAGATATCGCCCATGCTGTATTCCGGTGGGGCCACCCCCTTGAAGTAAAACAGCGCATAGCCGAATGGGGGTGTTAAAAACGAGGTCTGCAGGTTGACGCAGACCAGCATCGCGAACCAGAGCGGGTTGAAATCGAGATCAAGGGCAATCGGTGTAAAGATCGGGACAACGACCAGCAAAATCGCTGCCCAGTCGATGAACATGCCCATGATAAATACGACCGCCATCATGATTGCCAGAACCACGTACTCACTGACATCCATACCGAGCAGCAGATCGGCAACGACATCGCCGCCACCCATGCTCAGGAAAACGACCGAGAACAGCTTGCCGCCGATAAAAAGCAGCATGATCATCGACGTCGTCTTGAGAGTCGAATCGCAGGCCGACTTCATAACCTCCCAGTTGAGTTTTTTGTTGAAGAAGGCAAGGATCATGGCCCCGATGCAGCCGAGTGCAGCTGCTTCGGTCGGGGTTGCCACGCCGGCCAGGATCGTACCCATGACGATCAGAATCAGGCTGAACGGCGGCACGAAGCTCTTCAGTGTCATCACCACTTTCTGGCCAACAGTGTGGGTTCGCTCATCAAGCGGAATCGGTGGACCGAGCTCAGGCTTCAGTGCGCAACGGACGCCAACGTATCCCAGATAAAGACCGGAGAGCATGATTCCCGGCATAATCGCACCGGCGAACAGGTTGCCGACCGAGGTCTCCTTGAGACCGGTCAGACCGCCGTAAACAACCAGCATGATCGACGGCGGAATCAGGATGCCGAGAGTACCGGATGAACAGATAATGCCGGCCGCCAGGCCACGGTCATAGCCGCGCCGCAAGAGTGCCGGCCCGGCCATCAGCCCCATTGCAACAACCGATGCACCAATAATACCGGTGGTTGCGGCAAAGACCGTCTAGACCACGATGACCGCCAGCCCGAGACCGCCCCGCAGGCCGCCGAGGACAATATAAAGCGCATCGAACAGCCCCTCTGAAACCTTTGACCGATCGAGAATCTGTGCCATGAAAATAAAGAGCGGAATCGCCACCAGAACGTAGTTCTGGAAAATCCCCCAGCTGTTATTGACAAAAAGATCGAGCAGGGCCGGCACATTACCGCCATTATCGATCAGGCCATAGAGTGTCGCCACCCCGGCCAGGGTGATCGCCAGCGGGTAACCGAGAGCGATACAGGCCATCAGGGTCACGAACATCAGAATAGTGAGAACTTCAGGACTCATTCTTTTATCTCCAGATCAAGTTATTGATCTTGCTGTCGCAGGGAATGGATATCGCTGATCAGCTTGGCAATTCCCTGCAAAAACATGAGAATGAAGCCGATCGCCATAATCGTTTTGAACGGATAGAGTGGTGGCGCCCATGATGTCGATGCCAGCTCCCAGTTTTTCCAGGACGTCGTCGCGTAAACGACCCCCCATGTCGAAAGCAGACCGACCGTCGGAATGAACAGGACGACGTTGACGACAATCCGCAGAATCGTCCGCGGACGGAACTCCAGGCGTGACTCGAAAATATCGATGGCGACGTGCCCGTTGTGACTGTAGGTATAAGCCAGACCGAGCATGAAGTGAGAGCCGTATATCAGCGTTGTTGCCTCAAACGCCCAGACCGTCGGCGCATTGAACAGGTAACGCATGATGACTTCGTAAACGACAACCAGGATTAATGGCAAAACCAGAAATCCGGTAAAGTATCCAGCCTTGTCGTTCATAGCTGTGATGCTCTTCTCTACTCTGAGCATGATGTACCTCGTAAAATTATTATTGCTGAGAAGGCTTCTGGCGGGAGCCCGGAGGCTCCCGCCGAAACATGTTGTCACAACTGCGAAAGAATCGCAGTCAAACTTCTTATTGCAAGTGCTTACCCTTGATGTAGTCATCAATCGGCCACGGAGCGACACCGCTACGCTGCTCGCGCCAGGTCGCAAAGTCTTTCTTGAAATCTTCCTGCGAGTCGAGCACTTTCTTGACATCCGGGTACTTCGCCTTGAGGCTGTCCAGGTACGTCTTGGTCGTCTTGGCAAAGGCAATCCGGGTATCCTTGTCCATCTTGACGAATTCGATCTTCTTGGCGAACTTGTTGATCGCTTCGACGTTCAGATTCTCGATCCAGGCATTGGACCAGAGCTGGGTCTCCTTGGCCGCAATCTTGACAATCCACTTCAGGTCATCCGGAAGCTTGTTCCAGGCGTCCTTGTTGAAAAGCAGACCGCACTGAACCGACGGCTGATGCACGCCCGGCTCGATGACGTACTTGGTGATGTCGTCGAAGCCCATCGGGTAGTTGATGGCCGGAGACGAGAATTCGGCCGCGTCGATAACGCCACGCTCGAGGGCAAGGTAGACTTCACCGCCCGGCAGTGGCGAAACCGAGGCACCGAGGTTGTTCATGATGTCCATGAACCAGCCCGGCGTGCGCAAGCGCATCCCCTTGAAGTCCTTCATCGAGGTCGCCTTCTTGTTCGAGAACAGACCCATCTCCTGGCCACCGTTACCACCCGGCAGGGCATAGATATTGTAGCGGCCGTAGAGCTCCTGCATCATTTCGAGGCCACCGCGTTCGTAAAGCCAGACATTGTACCCTTCGGCATCAAGACCGAATGGAACCGAGGCAAAAGCGACAAACGCTTCGTTCTTGCCTTTCCAGTAACCGGGCCAGTCATGACCGACCTGGGCCGAACCCTTGCTGACAGCATCGAAGGTCTCCATGGCACCGACCAGCTCGCCGGCCGAGAAAACCTTGATGTCGAGGCGGCCGCCGGAAGCGAGCTTGACCGAATCGGCGAAATGCTGGGCCATATCGTAGAAGAGCAGTCCCTTGCTCCACGGCATGACCATCTTCCAGCGGATCTTTTCTTCCGAGGTCTTGATCTTGCGCAGTTCCTTCTTGACCGACTCATGCCGCTTATCGGAACCGAACTTTTCGCGCTTGGCTGCAAAGGCATTCGGAGCCAGAACCAGGCTCAGTGCGATCAGCAGACAGACTATCATTCTCCATTTTCTCATCACATCCTCCATCTTTCCGGTTGATTTTCCGATCGGTTATAGATCCCCGACCTTTCCGCGCTGACTTTATTACCAATTATTGGTCAGACCAATTTGCCGTAAACCTTAACGATAAATTAAAACGGGGTCAAGAAAAAAATAAAACAATGTTTTTAATCTCTCGCAGACGACTGACTTAAAGTTTGATTACCCGTACTCAGCCGGTGTACCTCTCTACCGACCAAAGGTATCAGCGGCGGCTCAATACTTTTTTAGCGAAACGATACAACCACTTATCAGCAAGCGGTCCAGCCGCAATCGATGGTAAGCGCCACTCCGGTCATACAACTGGCCGAATCGGAGCAGATAAAAATGACGGCGTCTCCGATTTCCTCCGGCTCGATCATCCTTTTGACCGCCGCTTTTTTGAGCATGACCTTTTCAATAACATCCTCACGGGGAATGCCGTGGGTTCTGGCCTGATCGTCGATCTGGTTGTCAACCAGTGGCGTCCGGACATAGGCCGGGCAGATCGAATTGACGGTAATCCCGTATGGTCCGCCCTCGAGAGCCGTCGTCTTGGTCAGGCCGGTGAGGCCATGCTTGGCCGAGATATAAGCCGACTTGAACTCGGAAGCGCGTTGACCATGGACCGAATTGATATTGATGATTCGGCCCCAGCCGCTCTTTTTCATGTATGGCCAGCAGTACTTGGTCAGCAGAAACGGAGCTGTCAGCATCAGCGAAATCATGAACTCCCATTTGTCCTCGGGAAAGTCCTCGACCGGACAAACATGCTGGATTCCGGCATTGTTGACCAGCACATCGACCGAGCCGCAGGTCGCCACCGCCTCCTCGACCAGCGCCTTACAGTCAGCGGCTTTTGAAAGGTCGGCCTTGACGAAGTGGCCGCCGACCCGGTCAGCCTGCTTACTGCCTTCAGCCTCGTTGATATCGGCCATCACCACATTGTAGTCGGCTTTGGCCAGAGACTCTGCTACCGCCAGGCCGATGCCGCTGGCAGCCCCGGTAACCAGGGCGACACGTTTACTCATTTCCATTCTCCTTGCACCGATTCAGGCGCCCTTGAGTTCAGGCGCAATGGCAAAATCACATCCGGTCGCCGTTTTGACCTCGTCCAGTGAGGAAAAAGGCGATACTTCGAGCAGGGTCAACCCCTGTTCAGCGTCGACGGCAAAAACTCCCTTGTCGGTCACCAACAGGTCGACAACATTCTTTCCGGTAATCGGCAGATCGCACTCATCGAGCAGCTTGGCACTGCCGTCCTTGGCGTTGTGGTCCATCATCACCACCACCTTCTTGACCCCGGAAACCAGATCCATGGCGCCGCCCGGGCCCTTGACCATCTTGCCGGGGATCATCCAGTTGGCGAGATCGCCGAACCGGTTGACCTGCATCCCGCCGAGGACCGACAGGTCGACATGGCCGCCACGAATCATCGCGAACGACTCGGAAGAGTCGAAGAAGCTGGCGCCGGGAATGGTGGTGATGGTCTGCTTGCCGGCATTAATCAGGTCGGCATCGACGGCCGCTTCGGTCGGGAACGGGCCGATGCCGAGCAGACCGTTTTCCGACTGCAGGGTGATATTGATTCCTTCCGGAATATAGTTCGCCACCAGGGTCGGCATGCCGATCCCGAGGTTGACATAGTCGCCATCAGAGAGCTCCTGCGCCACCCGTTTCGCCATCCATTCACGGGTCTCGCTAAACCCCTTGGCCGAAATTCCGGCACCGGAGAGGGTCTTCTGCTCAATCGGCTTCTCATAGTTACTGCCGAGCACCAGGCGGTCGATATAGATGCCCGGAACATGCACATGATGCGGGTCAAGCTCACCGACCTCGACGATCTCCTCAACTTCGGCCACCGTGAACCGGCCGGCCTTGGCGCAGGCAACATTAAAGTTGTTGGCAGTCTTGCGCAGGATCAGGTTGCCGGCCTTGTCGGCCTTCCATGCCTTGACCAGGGCGAGGTCAGTAGTAATACTCTCCTCAAGGACATAAGAGTTGCCGTCATATTCCCGAACATCCTTGCCTTCGGTCAACAAGGTGCCATAACCGGTCCGGGTATAAAAAGCCGGGATGCCGGCGCCGCCGGCGCGCAGCTTCTCGGCCAGGGTTCCCTGGGGCGTCAGCTCAACCTCGAGCTCGCCGGCCAGGAACTGTTTTTCGAATGTCGCATTCTCGCCGACGTAGGACGAAATCATTTTCTTGATCTGCCGGGTCTGCAACAGCAGGCCGAGCCCGAACTCGTCGACCCCGGCGTTGTTGCTGACCACGGTCAGGTTGGCGGTACCGGAATCGCGCAGGGCCGCGATCAGCTTCTCCGGAATCCCGCAGAGGCCGAACCCGCCGGCAGCAATCGTCATATCGTCTTGCAGTAATCCCTGCAGGGCCTCGGTAGCATCAGTATAAATCGGTTTCATCTTTTCTCCTCTATTCCTCTAAACACGTTCAAACAGGGCCGCGACCGCTTCACCACCGCCGATACACAGCGTGGCGATACCGTAGCGCACCTGCCGCTTTTGCATTTCCCGGACAAGCGTCACCGCCAGTCGGCCGCCACTGGCACCGATCGGATGACCGATAGCGACAGCACCGCCATTGACATTAACTTTTTCCGGATCAAGCCCCAGCTCCTTGATTACGACCAGGGGTACGGCGGCAAAGGCTTCATTAATTTCAAAGAGGTCGATATCGTCAAGCTTCAGCCCGGCCTTGTCGATGACCTTGCGGATTGCACCGACCGGTGCCTCGGCGAAATCGTCCGGAGCGATACTGTTGCTCGCCGTTGCGACCATCCGGGCCAGTGGCCGCAATCCGTTCTGCTCGACAGCCGCAGTACTGGCCAGGAGAACCAGGGCCGCACCATCATTGATCGTCGACGCGTTGCCGGCGGTAATTGTCCCCTCTTTGGCAAAGACCGGCCGCAGCGATGACAGCTTATCGATCGCCCCCCGCTCCGGCTCCTCGTCGATGTCGACCACGACATCGCCCTTGCGTCCCTGGATCGTCACCGGTACCAACTCGTCGGCAAAAATTCCATCGGCGAGCGCCGCCTGAGACAACCGGTAGGACCTGGCGGCGTATTCATCCTGGGCTTCGCGGCTGATGCTGTGGCGCTCGACCCAGCGCTCGGTGATATTCCCCATGTGTTCGCCGGAGTAGGGGTCGAGCAAACCATCAGTCAGCATCATGTCGAGCATCTGGCCGGCCCCCATGCGCTGCCCGAAGCGGGCCGTTGGCAGCAGGAAAGGCGCCAACGACATGTTCTCCATACCACCGGCGATGGTAATCTCGGCATCACCGAGACGTAAAGCATCTGACGCCAGCATGATCGATTTAAGACCGCTGCCACAAACCTTGTTGACCGTCATCGCATGCGCAGAATCAGGAATTCCGGCGAAGCGCATCGCCTGGCGAGCCGGCGCCTGGGCACTGCCGCCCTGTAAAACCTGGCCGATGATGACCTCGTTAACTTTTTCTGCCGCGAGGGATGCTTGCATGAGCAGAGCCGTCATAACCTGAGCGGCAAGTTGTGGCGCCGGAACGCCGGAGAGAGCCCCGCCAAAGGAGCCGAAAGGAGTTCGCCGAGCGGCGACAACGAAAACTTCCTGCATACTTGAACCTCCTGAAAATACGGGCCTAAGCCCTGAACGGTAGAGCAAGTGTGATCCTTACACAAAAAAACGTGATAGAATGACAACTTGACTGCTTGTGGAAAAACGATGGCGCCGAAGGAGCGAGCTTCAATTGAATCACCATTTCGTTTAATGTCAATTGATCCCCCGAATACACTACCCACTGCCGCCATCTGATTTAACCTGGCGCCACCAGCTGTCGAATGAATTGATTCATCGCAAAACTAGAATCACGTTTGATTTTTATTCTTGACACATTTCAAAACAAAAGACTACCATAAATTGGTCTTACCAATAATTTATCTGCCTAGCGGAGAGCTCATGGACACTTTCTCAAATGCAGCACAGAACGTCGGTGCCGAGATCTTCACCGCCGCCAACCTCGACGCCGCCTGTCACTACATCAGCGAACGGACCTCCGGGACCATGCTGCTTCCCAGGCAGGCGAGCCTGGAGCGCGCCGGTATTACCGCGGCGTTGCAACAGAATACCGGCTCCCTGGTCGTCTTCGACCGCCAGCAGGCCGAACAGGCCGAAAGCGGTGTCACCGGCGCCAACTTCGCCATCGCCGAAACCGGAAGTATCGCCCTTGAGAGCACCGATGAACAGGTCCGGCTGGCGACCACCCTGCCGAGCAAACATTTTGTCCTGCTCGACCCCGGAAAAATCGTTAGCGATGGCATGGCCGCCATTCCGCACGTCCGGAAGCTACATGAAAACGCTCCCCGCAACTTTCTGGCCTACATTACCGGACCGAGCCGGACCGCCGATATCGAGCGGGTCCTGACCATCGGTGTCCACGGCCCGAAAGAACTGCACATTATTCTGCTGAAAAGTCTCTCTGACGATTTTCTCGAGAGCTGATCGAGGACGATTATGTCAAAGCAACGTTCACAACAATATCGCACCCGTGTCCAGGATGCCCTGAACTCACCGCGCCTGCAGGACGCCCTGCATCGTTTCGCCGACGCCTATGTTATCGCTCGCGAAAAAGCTTTCGCCGGCAAGGATTTCGAGGCGATGCGCCAGGCCGTCGGCGAAATGAAGGATGAGGTCCGCGACAACCACCGGAAATATATTGACCAGTTTGTCGCCAATGCCGAGAAGGCCGGTGCGACTGTCTATTTTGCCAAGACGGCCGAAGATGCGAATAACTACATTGCCAATCTCGCAAAAGGACAGGGCTGCAAACTGGCGGTCAAGAGCAAGAGCATGGCGAGCGAGGAGACCCACCTCAACGTCGCCCTGGAAAAAGCAGACGTCGAAACCGTCGAGACCGATCTCGGTGAGTGGATTATCCAGCTCGCCGGCCAGCGCCCGAGCCACATGGTCATGCCGGCGATCCACATGTTCCGTGACGAGGTTGCCGAACTGTTCAGCAAACAGACCGGACAGCAGGAGCCGGATGACATCGCCCACCTGGTTGAAGTCGCCCGCCAGCAACTGCGCCAGGCTTACCTTGATGCCGATATCGGCATCAGCGGCGCCAATATTGCCGTTGCCGAAACCGGCGGCATCGCCCTGGTCACCAACGAGGGCAACGCCCGACTGGCGACGACCCTGCCAAAGACCCATGTCGCCCTGGTCGGCATTGAGAAGCTGGTGCCGACCCTCGAAGACGCCCAGAAGGTGCTCGACGTCTTGCCGCGCAACGCCACCGGCCAGTTACTGACCTCTTATGTCACCTGGATTCGCGGCGCCGTACCGTGCGGCGACAGCGAGAAGGACCTGCACATCGTCCTGCTCGACAACGGCCGCAGCGCCCTGGCCGAATCGCCGCACTGCAAGGATGCCCTGCGCTGCGTCAAGTGCGGTGCCTGCGCCAATGTCTGCCCGATCTACCAGACGGTCGGCGGCCACGTCTTCGGCCACATCTATATCAGCGCCATCGGCATCATCCTCACCGCCTTTTTCCACGGCCTTGACAAAGCAGCCGAGCTGGTCCGCGCTTGTATCGGCTGCCGCGCCTGTGTCGCCGTCTGCCCGAGCAACATCGATCTCGAAAGCATCATTTTGCACCTGCGCGAAGTGATCGGCGAGGAGGAAGGAATCGGCGTCGGCAAGGCCCTGGTCTTCAAGAGGGTAATGCGCAACCGCAAACTGTTCCACACCCTGCTCCGGGCCGGCAGCAAACTGCAGAAGCCGGTCACCAGGGGAGAGCGGTCGATCCGGCATCTGCCGCTGTTCTTCTCGTCACTGACCGAGTGGCGCTCCCTGCCGGCGATTGCCGACACGCCACTGCGCGATCAATGGAAAAAGATCGAGCAGAAGGTTGAAAAGCCGCGATACAAGGTCGCATTTTTCGCCGGTTGCCTCAATGATTTCGTCTACCCGGAACTCGGCCACGACCTGGTCAAGGTTCTCAACAAGCTTGGTTGCGAAGTCACCCTGCCGCTCGACCAGAGCTGTTGCGGCGTTCCGGCACTCTATTCCGGCGATAAGGAGACGGCGACGGTCCTGGCTGAACAGAATATAGACGCCATGCTTGCTGGTGACCCCGATTTCGTCGTCACCACCTGCCCGACCTGCACCATGTCGCTACAGCGCGACTTCCTCGATCTGCTCAAGGACAACCCGGTGTGGGCTGAAAAAGCGACCCGGCTGTCGGAGAAGACTATCGATATTGCCAAACTACTCGATGAGAAGCTTGAAACGGATGAACTGCTCAAGGGCAAGGCGAACCATGACCGGGCGCTCAAGGTGACCTACCATGACTCCTGCCACCTCAAGCGTGGCGCCGGCGTCTGGCAGGAACCACGCAACCTGCTCGCCAGTTCCGGCCGCGAGGTTGTTGAAATGGCCCACTCCGACCGCTGTTGCGGATTTGGCGGTTCCTACTCGTTCACCAGCCACCCCGATATCGCCAAGCGCATTCTGACCGACAAGCTCGATGATATCAAGGCGACCGGTGCCGACTGTGTCGCCATGGACTGCCCCGGCTGCATGCTGCAGATCAGGGGAGGACTTGATAAACAATCGACCACGGTCAGAACGGCCCACACCATCGAACTGCTCGCTGAAGCAATCAAAGACTGATCTCGGCTGGACAGTTTTCGCCAAACATGGCACGATGCTCCGGAGACATTCACGTCTCCGGAGTTTTTTATGGACCGACTGCAGCCATCCATCAGCTCGACCCGCATCCCCCTGCCGCGCCACGACCTGGCCGACATGATCCGCCTGGTGCGGGCCCTGTTTCGACTGAGCCGTCTCCCCGACTACCGGCAATCGGTCTGGCCACTGGTTCCAGAAATCGCCCGCTTCAATCCCGGCCATGATGCTGTGATGATGGGCTACGATTTTCATCTCTCGGAAAACGGCCCCCAACTGATCGAGGTCAACAACAATGCCGGCGGTGGCCTGCTCGCCTATCTTGCCTACCAGCCGGATGACAACCTTGCCTACGGCCGCTTGCCGGAGCGACTGCGCGAGCAGCTTGTTTTTTCATTTGCCGAAGAGATGCGTCGCTTTACCGGCGGCGATAAAACCTTGCCGCGCCGGATTGCCATCATCGACGAAAATCCGGAAAAGCAATTTCTCTACCCGGAAATGGAAATCTTCCGTGATCTCTTTGCCGACTGGTGCAGCTGCTGTGCCACCATCGTCGACCCGGGTGAGCTCGAAGCGAGTGCCAGGGGGGTCTTTATCAAGGGGATGCCGGTCGATCTCATTTACAATCGACACTGCGATTTTTACCTCGAAACCGAGGTGATGTCCGGCATTCGCGACGCCTACCGCAACGGCACGGTCTGCCTCACACCGAATCCATTTACCTACGGTCTGCTGGCTGACAAAAGACGGCTCGCCAGCTGGACCAACCCGGACAGACTCAGGGAAACAGGCCTCGACGAGCGGAGCCGGGAAATTATCCTGCGCATGATTCCGGAGAGTCATATCATGAGCGATATGGACCTCGATCAATTGTGGAGCGAGCGGAAGCAATGGGTTTTGAAGCCGGCCGTGCTGCATGCCAGCCGCGGTGTTCTGCTCGGCGCCAGTATCTCACGCAAACGGTTCAACGAATTCGTTCCCGAGGAGACGGTGGTGCAGCGATTTGTGCCGCCCAACCGGACCGAAACTGCAGACGGCAGCATGAAAACGGACTTCCGGCTCTTTGTCTACCGGCGGAGGGTTCTCGGGGTTTCGGCCCGGCTGTTTCAGGGACAAGTGACCAACCTGCGTACGGAGGGAGGCGGCTTTGCCGCGGTCGACCTGATCTGATATTTCGATAATAATCTACAGAATTACGTGAAGCCGGCTGCGGTCAGGAAGGATCGGAAAAATGAAAGAAGCAGGGACGAATCGCTTTATGAACCGCCGAAAATTCTGCAAGTTGACTACACTCGGGCTGGTCGGATCCTGTTTTCCGGCACTCACCGCGGTCGCTGATCTATCCGCAGATTCCGAAAGGAGTCTCTCTTTTGTCCACCTGCATACCGGCGAGACACTGCAGCAAACGACTTACTGGAAAAACGGCAGGGCTCAAAAGGCTTCAATCGAGCGGATTTTCCATATTTTACGCGACCACCGGACCGATGAGATTGCACCGATCGATATTGCCCTGCTCGACCAATTGAATCTCCTTAATCGCGCCCTCAGCCACTCAGGCCCCCTGCATGTCATCTCCGGTTTCCGGTCAGAATCGACCAATCTCTACCTGCGGCAAAAGAGTCAGGGCGGCGGCGTTGCCAAGAGCTCCCTGCATATGGAAGGGCGGGCTATCGATATCCGCGTTCCCGGATTCACCACCGGAGAGATCTTCGAGGCCGCCGCATCAATGAAGCAGGGGGGCGTCGGCTATTACCCGGGCCTCAAGTTTGTTCACATGGATACCGGACCGATCAAATCCTGGAGCGGTTAGATTTTTGTGGGATTAGACATTAAGTGAGCTTGAATCAACAACATAAATCCCTCAAAGCACAAAGGTCGCCTGTATATCTTTCTTATATGTCGTGATTTGCGGAAAAGTTTTTAAACTCAATCAAACTTGACCTCAAAAGTCACACCATGTTTACCACCTTCCAATTTAATGGCATGTTCATCTACGTTATAGCCACATAAATAGCAAAGCATAAATCTAATAGCTTCCCCAACAAGCTTGGGAATTTTATCTTTATCATCAATTATTGGTTCCATCCAGTCTGCGTTAATAGTCTCTCTGTTGATGATTCCATCATGTGCTACAGCATTTCTTAGCTTAACTAAGACATCAACAACGTCCTTATCTTCGGGCAATTCAATCGCCAAGCTAGTCAGCAACTGATTATAAATACCGTGTAATTTATATTCATCATAGAGCTGTCTAATTCTTTCAGCCAAAGTACCTTGATAGGTATCAGAGGCTTCTTCAAGTAATATGAGTTGAAACAATATTCTGTTATCTATGTCACTTTCTCTCACCGATGCCCTATAAAGGCTGAGCAAGGTAGATATCTTCGCGCTACTTTGAGCTGCCTTTTCAAAATATGGGAAGATTTCTAAAAAACCTGGAACATTTGTGGAGTGCCTTATAATTCGATCATTGGGAAAAGCAAAGTCTACTCCAGAATCCCCGGGTCTACTCGCAAACGAACAAAGCAAATTCACAGGATTTGCAGAAACGACTGATAATGCTTTAGCAATATTCTCAGCACTTTGTTTATTGATGTTAATTGCTTCTGCTACTGAATTTGCTTCAATATCTTCGTAAGAAACAAGAATACTTTGACCAACTTTTTTGAAATTCTCTTTCGCGGTCTCCACGTTTTTGTTTGAGAAGCTAAAACCAGACTGCTTTAACAATTCTTTAGCGTTATGGATCTCACCCTTTGCGCCCGTTGAGGCAAGTGGTATTACTGAAACTTTTTCAGATACTTGAAGCGTTTTTTGTATAAAACAGCGTGTAAAGATAAATCCAACCCTGTAAAAATTCTCCACTTTAATGCCCTCCTTAAGAAAGAAAAACCACCCTGCGAACAGAATGGTTTCAATCGAGCCCAATTACCCCCTCCGTATATCAGATTCTTAAAAACCTACATAAATTATAAAACACAATGTAGCCGAATAAAAAGGAACGGTCAAACAAGTGACCGTTCCCATAATTCCTCATATTTCTAATGAAAGGCTGAATCACCATCAATTCAGATCTTTCCTATAACTCCTGCATTCCAGGGACACCGAGACCCCAAAGAATGAGTGGCCACATGTCGTCAAAAGATGCCAAAACAGGAAAGCAGAACCAGCGCCCCTGGCAAGAGGATACTTAAACTGTCCCAATGTTCCTGACTAATCAACGCCCAAAGTGTGCAGTTAAAAAGGCTCTACCTAATACACCCGCACCAAACATATTAAATTGGCAGACAGTAGGTGTGGTCTCAGCATCAATTGTTAGCGTCTCAACTGGCAAGGCAGAAACGCAGAAAATATAACGATGCTTGCCGTGCCCAGGCGGTGGTGCTGCGCCACAGAAGCCAGCAAAACCCGCATCATTTTTTAGCATTTTTGCACCTTCAGGAAGTAACGAGCCGTCAGGGTTGCCAGCGCCAGTGGCTAAAGAGGTTATTGAGGCGGGTATGTCGTAAACAGTCCAGTGCCAGAAGCCACTAACCGTTGGCGCATCCGGATCGTAGCAGGTGACTACGAAGGATTTTGTCCCTTCTGGAAAGCCTGACCAACTGAGCGAGGGGGAGATGTCTTCACCGCCATCAACACCGAATGCCTTACTTAATTGCGGTGGCGGCATGGTGCCACCATCTTCAATATCTGTGGATGTAACCTTGAATAATGGTGCTTCTGGTAGTGAATCATAGGTGTTGTAGTTAAAGGGTGCGCTCATGATATTCTCTCCTTAAGTGTGCAGTATCATTGACAAGGAATCATTTTTCAACGGATTGGGCCACTCGCCCCGAGCGGTCGGCCTGGAGATCAGTTTATTGCAAAAATTGTAGTCGAAGCAGTTTTTTTGTCAAGGCTGACTCCCGGCATTATCAAGTCGTGAGTATTTGATTAATCAAGCTGCATTCTTTTGATGTGACCAGATTGGCTGCGAAATGCTTGCTGATCCTGCAATTCAAGAAAGCCAAATGCTTCCTGGTTGGCTATAAGCAGTTGCTTTAATTAATTGTTATCTCATTTTTAACTTATTCGACAATTTTATTACTTAAAATCAATCCATTGTCACCGGTACTGGCCGCAGAATAATCTCGATCCGGCGGTTTTTACTACGCCCTTCCGGAGTGTCGTTGCTTTCGACCGGGCTGTTTTCACCGAAGGAGATGGCCAGGAGCTGCTCTGGAGGAACCCCCTCCTTCTCAAGCAACCGAACCACGCTGGCCGCCCTTGCCCCAGCCAACTCCCAGTTGGTCGGATACTTCTCCTGCAGTTTACCGCTGATGGCGACATTGTCGGTAAAGCCGGCAACAACGGTCTGGTAGGGGTTGTCCTTGAGATCTCCGGCCGCCCGCGTCAGGACCTCGATCCCCATCTCGTTAAGATCGGCTGAACCGGAGGGGAAGAGGATCTCGTTGGCGAGGTTCACCTTGACCCCCGACTTCATCATCTCGATCTTCACCTGGTTCGCTTCCTGCTCCTTGGCGAAGGTCGTCTGCAGGTTCTGGTACACCTGCTGCTGGCGGTCGAGCTCGGCCTGGGCCGCCGCCGCTTCCGCCGCCGCCAGCTGCTTCTGGCGTTCGATTTCGGCAAGCGCCATCTCCATCTGCGCTTTTTCTTCCATCAAATCCTGCTTCTCGGCCGCGAGACGTTCCTTTTCGGCTTCCATTGCCGCCTTCTCGACTTCGACGGCCGCCTTAGCCGCGGCGACGCTGTCTCTTTCCTGGACCATCTCCTCGTACGTCCCCGTGGAGACACATCCGGACACTAGCAGCGTTGCAAACAGGAATAATAATGTCAGGAGAACCTTCCTCGACCATGGCTGTTGAGCAATCTTGAAATCAGGTAACATCTTTTCCTCCCCTTATCTTGATTATCCAATTTGAACGGTCACGCATTGACCGGTCGCACGCCTTCAAGTTTACCGCTGACTCCGGCAACGTCAATGGCATTAGTGCAGCAGGAGTGATTTCCGATATACTTAATTAAAAAGGAAAATTTCGATGAAGTGCCTCTTCTTGCTGTTACCGATTCTGGTCGCCCAGCTTGCCTGGGCCGGTGAAGTTGATGTAATCGAGGTCGATGCGACCCGAACCGGAGTCGGCGAATACCGCTTTGATGTCACTCTGCGTCACTCCGACAAGGGCTGGGACCATTATGCCGACCGATGGGAGATCCTGACCAGCGACAACACGATGCTGGCGACACGGACCCTTTACCACCCGCATGTCGAGGAACAGCCTTTCACGCGCAGTCTCGGCAATGTCAGAATTCCGGCCGAAGTGATAACGGTTAAAATCCGGGGTCATGATTCCGTCCATGGCTATGGCGGAAAGGAAATGACTGTCAAAATCCCGCAATAATTATCCCGTGGCCTGCAGAAACTCGCGAGCCCGGGTGATCGCCTCCTGCTCACCGAGCAGGATCAGGGTATCTCCGCCTTCGAGCACCTGGTCGGGTGTCATGCCGTAGTCGGTTTCGTCGTTGCGGACCAGCCCGAGGACCGTCGCTCCGGTTTTGGCCCGGAAGTCAAGCTCGGCAAGTGATTTATTGAGGCAGGTTGCGGTTTCCGGAATCCTGACGAATTCAATCCGGCCGCCCTGCAGCGCCGAGAGGTGATCCGACAGATCGGCACCGGAGGCCGCCGGCTGCAGCAGCGCATCGTAATGCTCCTTGCGCAACCGGGACGCAATCTGCAGAATACGTCCTTCCGGCGTCTTGAAACGCCGCAGCAGGGTTGTTGCCAGCTGCAGACTCGCTTCGACTTCGTCCGGAATCACTTCATCGGCACCGGCATCAAACAGTTCCTCCATCTCCAGAACAAACCGGGTCCGGACCAGGATATAGAGCTCGGGGCTGAAGCTGCGACAGGCCCGCACGATCCGGATCAGGGACGAGGGGTCATTGATTGCAACGACCATGGCGTCGGCCCGGTCGAGATGTGCCGCGTGCAGAACCGCCGGCGATGCGGCATCACCGAAGATGATCGACTCGCCGGCGGCGCGGCCCCGGCGAACAACCTCGCTGTTCATCTCGATATGTATATAGGGCCGTTCCTCCTCACGCAGAACCCGCGAGACTCCGCGCCCCGAGATACCGTACCCGGCTATAACAACGTGGCCGGTCGTATCTGCAACTGAATCCTCTGTTTCCGAATCTGGTTCGGGACGGCCACCGAAACGATCGGCGATAAAGTTGGCCGCAACCGCTGCCTTCGGAATTACCAGGGGCGTTGCCAGCATGGTCAGGGCGACAATCGACAAAAGGCTCTGGTAAATATGATCGGGGAACACCTCGAGCATTGATGCCTGGCGCAACAGGACAAAAGAAAACTCACCCCCCTGAAAGAGCAGGAAACCGCAGAGCAGGCAGGTGCGCAGAGGGAACCGGGTCCATATTGCAGCGAGACTACCGGCGAGAAACTTGACCAAGACAAACAACAGCGTGAGGCCAAGAAGAACTTCCCAGGACTGAACCAGGACATCGAGATTGACGAACATTCCCATCGCGATGAAAAAGATTGCCATGAACGCATCGCGAAACGGAATGATGTCGGAAAGGGCCTGATGCGAGTAATCGGATTCTGCCAGGGACAAACCGGCGAGAAAAGCCCCCAGCTCGAGAGACAGGCCGGCGAGATGGGTCAACCAGGCGGTACCGAGAACCAGCACGAGGACGGTCAGCCTGAACAGCTCGGCTGACCGGATCTGCATCAGTTTTCGTAAAAAAGGCCGCAACAGGTAGCGGGCCATGACAAAAAGAGCGACAAGAATCAGGGCCGAACGGAGCAGGGCGAACCGGTTGATCGATATTTCGCCGCTGGCAGCAATGAACGGCAGCAACACGATAAAGAGAATAACGCAGAAGTCCTGAAACAACAGGATGGCCAGAACGGTGCGCCCATGCGCCGAATCGACCTCGAACCGCTCCTGCAAAATGCGCAAGACGATCGCTGTCGATGAGATCGCCAGAGCGAAGCCGACGACGATCGCCGAGCGCAAAGGCAGCCCGAATAACAGGGCGAAAACAAAGATCAAACCGCCGCTCAACAGGATCTGGGTCGTCCCGCTTTTGAACATGAGGTCCTTGAGCATCAGAATGCGGCGAAACGAGAATTCAAGCCCGATCGTAAAAAGCAGAAGAATGACGCCGATTTCAGCCATGGTGTCAACTTCATCGATACTGCTGATCAGGTGCAACCCGAACGGTCCGACCAGGCAGCCGGTCAACAGATAACCGATAATCGGCGACAACTTGATCCGGGTGAAGATGTAGGCATTGACGATCGCCAGAAGCAGCAGAAGCAGAAGATCCTGAAGTACGCTCAAGTCATGCATGGAATAAAACTCCGGAAGAGGCATTAGTATTATTCAATTAATTTTTTCAGTTTAGCAGATCGTGCTAAAGTTGTAACAGGAAACCTGAGGCAAGGATTGTCAAACTATGAGAAAACTTCTGATCATCAAATGTGGCAGCACCATCCCGGAGCTGGTTGCTCGCAAGGGCGACTTCGAGGACTGGATCATCAGCGGCACCGGCCTCGATCGCAGCAAAGTTGTCACGGTTAATGTCGAGCAGGAAGAACCTCTGGCAGCGCCCGATGAGTTCTCCGGTGTCATTATCACCGGCTCACACGCCATGGTCACCGATCATCTCCCATGGAGCGAAGAAACTGCAGACTGGCTCCGGCAGGCCCACAACCGGATCCCGATCCTCGGCATCTGCTACGGACACCAGCTGCTCGGATATGCTCTCGGCGGCCGGGTCGCCGATAACCCGGAGGGTCGGGAGATGGGGACCATGTCAATCCGGTTCACCGCAGCGGCTGCTGCAGACCGGCTCCTTTCGATCCTGCCGGAAAGCATTCAGGCCCAGACCAGTCACCAGCAGTCGCTGATCGAGCTGCCACCACAGGCGATACTGCTCGGGCAGAGTGAACGCGAGCCACATCATGCTTTCCGGATCGGGCAGGCCAGCTGGGGCGTTCAGTTCCATCCTGAATTCGATGCCGACATTACCAGGACCTACATCGACTTCTGTGCCGAGTTGCTGCAGGCGGAGGGGCAGAACCCGGCCACCCTGAAAGCGGAGTGTCGCGAATCCGGGGCGGGGCACCTCCTTCTGCAAGGATTTGCCGGTATGCTGATATGACCCGGGGGATGAGTGAGCATACCCGCGGATTGCTGTTGACCCTGACCGCTGTGTTCGTGCTGAGCCCGGACGCCCTGCTGGTCCGGCTGATTTCGGCTGACAACGCAACCCTGCTGTTCTGGCGGGGGCTCCTCTCCGGCGGGACACTCTACCTTTTACTGTTTTTCATTTATCGCAAAAGATTATTCAGTATGGTCCGGGAGCCGGGTTGGCTCGGTCTTGTGGCGGCGCTCAACATTATGCTGGGCAATATCTTTTTTGTCATGTCTCTGCGTATGACCCTGGCGGCCAACACGCTGGTCATCCTCGCCTCAATCCCGTTGCTGGCAGCACTCGGCACCCGCATCTTTCTCGGGGAAACGATTCTTCGCCGGACCTGGATCGCGATTACCGTTGCTTTTATCGGCATCCTGACCCTTTTCTCGGGGAGCATCGGTCAGCAGAGCCTGCTGGGTGACCTGCTCGCTTTCTGCGCCGCCTGCAGCTGGGCCGGAAATCTGGTTATTATCCGCAAGCTGCGCCCCCTGAACATGATCCCGGTCAACGCCATCGGCAACCTTCTGGTTGCTCCGTTCGCGTTATTGATCAATGCCCAGCCGTTTGCTGTTTCGGCCGATGACTTCATCCTGCTGTTGATTCTCGGCGTCCTGGTACTGCCGATCGCCTATTCACTGCTCACCCTGGCGCCCCGGCTGCTCCCGGCCCCGGAGGTCAGCCTCACCATGTTGCTCGAAACGTTCCTCGGACCGTTTTGGGTCTGGCTGATCATCCACGAATCGCCGACACTGGCAACTCTGGCCGGGGGCATCCTTATCCTCGGAACCCTGATGATCCACACCGTTATCGGCATGCGAAAATATCGGCCCGCCTGACCGGATAATTTTCTTAACTTGACATAAAAGCCTGTCATGCCAGATAGTTGAAATTCTTGCGCACCGAATCTGTTGCATTGAGGCAAAGGCCTGCATGGATAACAACCCCAATTCGGCACAACCGGACCTGGCAAAAGTCGGAAGCCCCCCACTTCCGGACAGCTTTCTCAGGAGTGCGGTGCCCAACTGGCTGCTGATCAGCGCCACCATCCTGCTGGCGATCGGCCTGTACAGCCTGAGCCGCTACAACTTCCTCCTTTTTCATCTCCTTGTTGAAACATTTTTCATCGTCGTCGCCTTTACGGTTTTCAGTATCGGCTGGAATTCCCGGCGATTCTCGAATCACAATGCGCTGATTTTCCTCTCGGCGGCGTTTGCCGTAATCGGCAGTATTGAGCTTCTTCATTCGGTCAGTTTCCGTGGGATCAACATCTTCCCGGAGATCTCGGCCAATCCGGCCACCCAGCTCTGGATTGCGGCCCGCTACCTCGAAGTAGCTGCGTTCCTCGCCTCGGCGTTGCTGCTCGGCCGAAAAAAGATGATTTCGCCCTGGCACCTGCTAGCTATACCGGTTTTCACAGGAATTCTGGTTTGCGCATCAATCTGGCCGCTCGGGCTCTTCCCCGATTGCTATATCGAAGGATCAGGGTTAACCCGCTTCAAGATTGTCAGTGAGCTGATCATTGCGGCGCTGTTCGGCTTGTCAATACTCCTTTTCTGGAAAAACAGGGATCACCTTGACCGGCGCGTTCTGAAGCTACTGATAGCTGCGCTTTCTTTTTCGATTGTCGCCGAGCTGACCTTTACCCTGTACCAGGATATTTACGGGATGACAAATTTCCTCGGACATTTTTCCAAGCTGATGTCGGTCATCCTGATCTACCGGGTCCTGGTCATCGGAACGCTCCGATCGCCATACGCTGTTCTCTTTCGCGATCTCAGTCAGGCCAATACGGCACTAGACCTTGAACTGATCCAACGCAAGAAGACCGAACGGGCGCTCCGGGCAGCCAATCGCGAACTCGACGCATTCGTGCGGACCGTTTCCCACGATTTGAGCACTCCGCTGACCCCGATCGTCGGTCTGCCCGACCTGTTGCTCGAGCGCCACAGGGGAAGCCTGGATGAATCCTCGATACGGGCGCTCTGTGACATCAGGGATCAGGGAATGCGGATGGCCAGAATCCTTGAAGACCTGGTGCTTTTTGCCCGCGCCGGCCGACATCTTGACAACGTCGCTGTCGCGCCGCTCGATACCGTACTGCAGAACGTCCTCGAAGACCTCGGCAGCCGGATTATCGAAAGCGGCTGCCGGGTTGAGGTTGGCACGATGCCGGATGTGTCGTATCCGCGAACCGCGCTTTTCCAAATCTTCAGCAACCTGGCCGGCAACGCCGTCAAGTACGCTTGCGCGGCAGGGAATCCGATCGAAATCAGCGGCGAAATAATTGAAAATGATGTTGTACTGAAAGTCCGGGATCATGGTCCCGGCATCGCGAAAGACCTGAGAGAAAAGATTTTTGATGTTTTCTACCGGGGAGCGGAGACCAGGGAGGAGCCGGGCAGCGGCATCGGGCTGGCAACAGTGCGGAAGATCGCCCGTCACCTCGGGGGTGATGCCGGCGTCGAAGAGACGCCGGGTGGAGGCGCTACCTTCATCGTGCGGCTCGCTTTGCCGGAAGCGGAACGCCAGCAAGAGCTCGACTTCGATACGTTCTGAGCAGTTATTGACTTTACAAGGTTGATAATGCGATGATTTGCCTCCACGCGGCTGTTAACGATTACGGTTCACCTATGGAACAGAATTGATTGTCCGGATGCAGGCATGAAAGAAGAAACTCGAACATCGCGACTGTTGCTCCGCCGCATTATCGCTCTCGGAATCGGCCTTCTCTTCTCGGTTCGAAAAACCCTGCGCTACACCAACAAACTGGAGCTCGAGCATCCCTGCATTGTCGTCGGATTTCACGATGAGATTCTGCCGACCATCCACTCCCTTGCCGGTAGCGATTCGGTGCAGATGGTCGCCCACAGCCACATCGGCTACGGCCTTGCCCAGGTCCTGCGTTCATGGGGCTACCGGCAGATCATCCACGGATCGCCGGGTAAAAGCAGCAAACGGGCCTTTATCAACCTCCTCCGAGAAATTAAAAAAGGCAAAACCGCTTTTATCGCACCGGATGGCTCCCGTGGTCCACGTCATGTCATGAAAGACGGACCGGTTTTTCTTGCCAAGCAGGGCAAGGTCCCGATGTACATCATCAGCCCGAAATACCGGGGCATCCGTCTGCGTTTCATGTGGGACAAGTTCCTCCTGCCCCTGCCCTTCAGCAAGGTCACCTTCCGTTATCAACGGATTGATATTCCGTCGGACAGCAGCCGCGAGGAGTTGGAGACGATTCGGGCCGATGCCGAACGGCGGCTCGAGGAGATGTGCAACCCCTGCTGAAAAGCTGCTACCGAACAGGTTATCAGTAAATCAGCCTGTAACGCCTCGCGTGTACTTTCCCTATCTCCATTCCTGATCTTTCTGCCCTATTAAAGACTCATAAAAACCACATTCCTTGTCGTCTCCGACCGTCTTCTTTGATATCGGAAAACCTCATACTTCACGAAAACCTCTCAAGCAATTTTCTCATACTAAAGTATGAGATTTTCTAATCCGGCCGCACCGCTTCTCATGGTTTCAGCTGACGCTGCCCCCGAATAAAATCATCCGAAATTCATCCGATCCGGTAATTGTTTTATTACTGATCCAGGCTAAAACTTATCCATAAACCCTGATATCCGGCGATGAGTGAGCAATGAAAAATACTCCCAATCGACGCTTGACCGAACGTTTCGACCTGATGGTCCCCGTTGTCATTACGCAAGTTGCCAGAGAGGAGACCTTCTATTCTCAATTGTGCATGACAAAAGACATCTCCAGCCAGGGGGCCTATATCGGATTAACAAACCCGGTACCCGACGATGACGAAGTCTATGTCCAGCTATTGTATCCACTTAAAAAGGATGGGGGGGTCCTCGAGTACGTGAAGATGACAGCAACCGGAACCATCGTCCGCCGCGAGGCTTGTGGCCTGGCCATTATCTTCGACGAAGAATCGACGTTGAAACCTTTTTACATATAAGCATGAGCCGGAAAATTCGAGAATCTGAAAAGCCATCCCCTTCGTGAGAAGGGTGCGGAAAGCCGAGGATCTTCCAGGTGCGCCCCTGAAAGACGGCCGGGTTGCCGAAAGTTCTCTTTATTGAATAGGAAACTTTTCAGCAGCGGTTTGTAACTGTCTCTGAACGCGATTGAATGGTTCAGGGGGAAATTTCAAGGGAGGTCATCATGAAGAAGCTTGTGAAGAAGAGATTGGTCATCGTACTCGCCGTAACCGTTACGGCCATGCTATCGGCTGGCAGCGTCATGGCCGACGATGGCAAATTGGTCAGAAAAAGCCTGTCCCACGAGGGCAACCCCATTACCTATGATGGGTATGAGCTCGAAAACGAGCATGCATTTATCCACCTGATGAGATTTTATGCGCCGACGCAGGCTGCCAACGGGACCGTGGCAGCCGTCGATTATACCAATGTCGATGGAATCATTGTCGACGCCAGAGAACTGGCCAAGCCGTTGATCGGTGTCTACATCAACGGTCCGGTAGAGGGTATCGACGGGGTCGGTTTCATCGGCCACGGAAAACGCGACGCCTATGGTGCGATCAGCCTCGACGACGGCGTGACCTGGAAAAATACCAACCTGTCAGAATCGGCCGACCAGTCATCGCAGACCCGTGAGGATGACGTGTACCGGCCCGATATCCCGCTCTTCGTCACCGATGAAGATGCGAGCGGCGCCTACCCCGGTGACGTGGTCAACATCTTCCACGCCGTTGCCGACAACAAGGTCCTCGTCGCCTGGCCGAGCCGTTTCTGCAGCAGCGGCCAACCGAATTACTCGCTCGACGCAGCCGATGAAGAGACCATGGCACGCCGTGCAGCCATCGCCACGTACCTCGGTATTGACCTGGAAACGGCTTCGCCCGACGACATGTATCTGGTTGACATGTACCGGGTTGCAGGTCAGCAGGGCTCGGTCGATTATGCCGAGGACAAGTGGGAGCAGAACCACGTGGTTGGCGAGGTGCCATTCAATTGCGTCTGGACAGCCCGCGGCGAGCTGGTTGACGGTGACGATCCCCGCACCGATGCTCTCGAAGGAAGCTTCATGCGCTGGTTCAAAGCCGAGCGGTTGACCTCCGGTCGGCGTGATGCCAACCGCATCGAAGTCAAGGCCGTCCCCGGAGCCGGCTTCGCACTCACCTGGCAGGAGGACCCCGATGGTCTGCGCCCGGGGCAGGGTGAAGGGCCCGGTGAGGGCTGGAGCGGTGCTATCGGCAACAGCGGAACCGACATCTGGTACTCCTACATCGACTGGGAATACTTCGACGTCGTGCAAAATCCTGAGGATGAGACCGGTGCAACCTCGATGACCTTCACGGAATACACCGAGCTGGCGAATGACACCGAGAACGTGACCCAGAAGCCCAAGCCTTTCGTGCCGATGTCGATGCCGATGCCGATCACCGACAACGCCAAGTGCAACCCCGAAAATCCGGCGCCGTACTGCTACGGCAGCGCCCTCAACGGCGTCGTTCCGGTTCCGACTGATTCGTCGGGCACAGAACTCGACCCGCTCGCCTACGGCCTGAAGGACATGTGCGCTGACCTCGTCGAAATTCCGACAGGTCCACTGGGCGAACTCAAATCAATCTGCGTGACCGAGGACGGCATCCCGCTCGTCGGCAACTCCGCCTCGACGCGAGCCCGGCTCAACCTGTTCGGCTACACTTCGGCCTGGGCCGATGCCAATACCATCTCCTCCGGCATCGACAGCTCGTTCATTGATAACGCCTTTGTGATCGTTCAGGTCGAAGAGGACAAGGGGCTCGGACGGGCTTCGTACCTCAGCGACCCGGAGACCGGGTTGCCGACCGAGGCGGTCTGCCCGCCGGATGCCGACGAGAAAGAATGCGTGGCCTGGGACATCGGCAAGAACCAGCGCTATCATTCGTTCAGCATGTCTCTGACCGATGCATTGGCCGGCGACGAGCAGGACGGGCTGGTTGCCAACCTCACCTTCCCGGGACACCTGCTCAACCAGCCCGAGGTCGGCTGGTCGACCGGTATATTTATCCCGACATTGAACACCTCGGAAATCTGGGACTTCGGTGATTATAACTTTGATATTTACAATACCGAGATCGCCCGCCGCGGCAGTCTCCTGGCCCAGGATATCTACAAGGTGCACAAGGATACCTCCCGGGCAAAGAGCGGCCTGGTCGCGCTCCCCACCTGGAAGCAGGGCCAGATGAACCAAGGGGGGCCGGCGGACGTGATGGCGCGACGCATCGTCATGAAGGACAACTGGAAGTTATCGCGAGACGGAAACCCTTATGCTTTCCGCAATATGGACTGCAAGAACTGGTCGAAAGAGGCAGCTGACAACCCATTCTATCCGGGGGGTGTCTGTCTCGACCCGGCGATCAACCTGTCGGGCACCATTCCCGACACCGGGATCAATTCCGCAACCGGCGATGCCGTGACGACACTCTACGCCAACGACGACTGCACCAGCAGTATTAACCCGATTCTCCGGGGAATCGTGCAGGGCGAAGGGGACCAGACCAAGGTGCTGACGTGGCATCAGTGTCCCTCCAACTACGCGGTTGTGGCTTCTAGCGATGGCACCACGGCGACCGAGTGCACAGCGAAGGACAGCACCCTCGACGACCAGTCATGGTACAACCCGTTCGATGTTGCCAAGGGGCACCGTGGCTTCCTTGATGGTGATTTTGTCATGCTGCTCTACGCCTGGTCGCCCAACTGGCGTCTCAACACCGTCGGCCACGACCGCTACGAGCTCTATATTCGCCGCTCGTTCGACGGCGCTGACACCTGGACGACGCTACCCGGTAATTTCAAGCATTGGGACGGTTCAACCTGGGCCGGCAACGGCACGGTCGTCTGCGAGACCTATCGCACCGCCGACCAGCAGCAGCAAGGCGACTCGACAGAGCCGCGAGTCTGTTATGAATACGGCGCCGGCGCATTCGAACAGGCCCGAAACGTCACCCAACACCAGTCCATGCGGATCACGACCCTCGACCCACGCTACGCTCCGACCCCATCGAGCATCAAGTCGGAGCTGTTCCAGTTGGGCTATGGCGTTCCGGGCTACACCTCGGGCGGCGACAGCGAGGATCTGCGCGATCCGTCACGGTACTTCGTTGTTTTCGAGACCGGCGACAACACCACCACGGAGTTCGGTGAAGCGGAGCCGCTCGATCTTTTCTACAGCCGAGCTGTCAACTTCGGCGACGACTATCAGGTTTGGGCCGAGGACGATCTCAACGTCTGCTACCCGTCCGACCCGCACGGCGATGACAAGGTCGCCGAAGAACTGGTCGGCTCCGGGTTCTGCAACGAATTCGACAAGATGGAGCAGGGCATGCCGGGGCTTGAGGCGAGTGAGGCGAGCCTGACGACCAACCCGGGCGGCGAGTTCCTTTACGGCGTCTGGTCTCAGCTGGAGCATGAAACGGGTGAGTCCGAGGCCATGGCCCGCCGGGCATGGTGGATCGACGACTTTATCTCCGAAACAAATGCCTGGTTTTTCGGTCAAGGACCGAACCCGTAGCAGCATCGATAACGACCACTGTACGACGGCAGCCCATCAAATCCGATGGGCTGCCGCTTATCAATTTATCATTGAACCAGGTCTCGTATCGACTACCGTCTTGCCTGGGAAGTGCTGATAAAAGTCTTATTGCATGTACTTGGCGGCCCAGAGTGCGGCCTGGAGGCGATTGTCAACCTTGAGCTTTCTGATGATTTTGTAAATATGCGATTTCACCGTGTGGTTGCTGATAAACAGCTGGCCCGCAATTTCATTGTTGGAGAGACCGGTGCTGAGGAGATGGAGGACTTCCCGTTCCCGCGTTGTCAACAGTATGGCGGGGTGCTCATCCAACGCAACCCTTCGCGGTTTCTGCGAAGCATACTGCAGAAGAGTTGCCCGCGAGATCCAAAGCTCCCCGTTTTTAAGAGCGCAAATCCCTTTGAGAATCAACTCCGCTGAGTCATTTTCGAAGAAAAACCCACGGACCCCGATATCAATGAGCTCGGTGAAACCGGTCTCTTCACTTGATAAATTGAGAAGGGCGACGATATCGCTTGTGAGCAATCCAGAGGCGTCCATTTTGAGAAAAGACACGATCTCGGCGTTCGAAAGTCCAAGACAGTCAATAAAAATCAGGCGCCAGTCATCCTGCTGATCGGCTGCCTTGGTTTTTATTTCATCTATTCGCTCGACGACCCCCAATTTCGCCGGGGTATTGGAACAGATGTAATTGGCAAGCACTTCAGTGCTAAATCGCCGGGACCCGACAACCAGGATAGGCCGGTCAATATAAATGCACTGATCACAATCGTGTCTACGGTTGGAGCCCATCAGGTTCCCCCAAATAAACCAAATCCAAGTACACTTATTTTCCGGGATAAAGGCACATTGCCTAAAATTATACCCTTAAAAAAGTATAATACAAACCCCATCAATGCTCGGCTTTAACCTCGCGTCGCAAGGCAAAGGTCAAAGAGCAGATTCCAGCATACCCATTATCCCCTGCATCACCTCCCCGCAACCGTCCCGGAAGATCAGTTCAGCCAGATGATCGTATGGCGTCTCGGTCCGGTTGATGAATATAAGCCTGGCTCCAACCTCGGCGGCAGCGGCCGGAAGCAGGGCCGCCGGCTGGACCTCGAGTGATGACCCGAGCATAAACATGAGATCACATTTTTGCGCCACCGTGAAAGCGCGATTCATCTCTTTTTGCGGCATTGACTGACCAAACGAGACCGTGTCCGGCTTGATCGCACCATCGCAGCGGTCACATGCCGGGTCGAGATCATCCGTTTCGAGCCGTATCTGGATATCTTCGATCGGCCAGGTTTTTCCACAATTGAGGCAGCTCGCCGTCAGATTGGTGCCGTGCAACTCGATGACATCATGATTCCCGGCGGCCTGGTGCAGACCATCGATATTCTGCGTGAGCACTGTCTTGAGCTTGCATATATCCTGGAGCTCGGCAATCGCCCTGTGAGCATCATTCGGCTGTGCCGCCAGAAGTGTGGGGATCAGTTCGCGCCGCATCTGCCAATACTCGACCCGGGCCTCGTGGCTGGCCACGAACTCCGGATAGGTGACAATCCGGTAGCGCTCCCAAAGCCCGCCGGCTGAACGGAAATCGGCGAGCCCCGATTCGGTTGAAATCCCGGCCCCGGTAAAAACCGTGACAACACCGGCCTGTTCTACCAGCTCGGCCGCCTGTCTCAACATTTCATCCATATTGCCTCCTTGCCGGAGCAGCGGCAATCGGCGATAATGCCATTTCCGGACTGAACCTTGATTATATCAGAAGGAGAGTTTATGAACCGATCGATTCTGAACCATCCCCTGATCAGCGAACGCTATTTTTTCCCGCGCCGCGAAACATTTGCCGAGCCGTACTGGATTGATGCCGGGGAGGCCCGGCTCGCCTGTCATTATCACGAAGTCGACCCGGAGGCACTAACGGTTGTTCATTTTCATGGCAACGGAGAAGTTGTTGCCGATTATGTCGATTTCCTGCCGCATCTATTCGCCCGTCTCGGCTGCAACTCCCTGCTCGCTGAATTCCGCGGCTACGGCATGTCTTCGGGGCGGGCCGAACTCGGAGGCATTCTTGACGATGTCGATGCCATTATCGAACAGACTCCGTCGCCGGTTGAACGGATTGTTGTTTTCGGTCGGTCGGTCGGATCGATCCCGGCGCTGCATGCTGCCGCCCAATTCCCGAACCTTGCCGGAACGATTATCGAAAGCGGCATTGCTGATGTTCTCGAGCGTCTGCTTTTACGGGTCCATCCGATGGAACTCGGCGTCAGCCGGGCCGACATCAAAAATGCGGTGGCCGACCGGCTCGATCAGACCCAAAAGATTGCCGGCTACGCCGGGCCGTTATTGATTATGCATACGGCGAGAGACGGCCTGGTCGATGTTGAGCATGCCGAATCCCTCTACGAAGCGGCTGGCAGCCGGAACAAGAAAATACACATTTTCCAAAACGGTGATCACAACAGTATCATGATGGTTAACAGCGAAGAGTACTTCGGTCTGGTCGGAGATTTTTTACAGAAGATTGATGCGCGGGGCACACCATCGAGGGAGTGATTACGACCCGTGACCCTTTCCCGGTCGCGATTTCATGCCCTTTGTATGCCGGCATCCTGGTGAACATGGCGGCTGAGGCTCTGCATGGATATGAATAAGGGAACGATCATGCACGAGACCAGGGCAGCGGAGTTTAAGTGACAAGACATCCCTTTGTTGCGCAACAGGATGACATCCGCTCGTCAGGTCCATCGGGAGCAGCCTGGCAGTGGTTCACTCCATCCCGAAATCGAAATTGAATGGCGAGGTTGACGGAATTGATCGATCAGCGGTAAAAGCATTGAGAATGGTTTTACCTTCGGAGCTGAATACTCCGCGATGCGAATAATCGAGAGTGAAGTTCCGGAGATTCGCGGAACGGATCTGGTGAAGATAACCGAGCAGGGAAAAATCGGTTTCGGCGGCGATCGTCGAGATTCCCTTCTGCCGCCGGACCAGGTAATGCTCATCGCGACTCGAGACCAGCGGGCTATCGGTCCGGACCCGCGGCATCGGCACCCGGGTCGTCATCAACGGCACTTGAGAGTAGGCGATAACGTTGTAATCAACGCCGCTATCACGACTCAGGAGATCGAGCATGTTTTCCCGATCATCTTCGAGATAGAGAGTCGCCTCACCAACACCGAGCTCCTTCCAGGCAAGAACCGCCTGGGAATTCAGGCTGAACAGGCGGAAGCCGCTGAGCAGCTTTGCCGCACCAAGGCCGTTAAAGAGCTGAAAGTGGGCAAGGTTGTTCAAACGGAAGGATTCCCAGCCGGCTGCGACCAGAGCTTTGACGGTTTGTTCGAATGCCGCCCAGTCGCGGTCAAAAATAATGAACGGGAGATCCCAGACCAACTTTTCCCGGTTCTTCTTCAGGCGTTGGGGCAATTTGCCGAGGCGGTGCTCGATTCCCGGTTCAAGCGGCACCAGAATCCGGTCGACCTCCGGGCTGTCCACCAGTCGCGCCTCCTGCAAAGAACGGATGGCGACCATCAACAGGGAATCACCACCGGCCCGGCCAGTATTCTTTGGCAACAACGACGACATGGCCTGTTGCCTGTTCCGACCACGGCCCTGTTCCTGCTCGGCTGCCAGCTTTTTATTCAGATGCTGATAGAAATCGCGCCGGATTTCCTTCATTCGGCTCGGCGGAATCACCACCGGCGGCATCTTGTCAGCCGATATCCCGGCCAGTTCAATCGACTCCTGTCCCCCTTTGCCGAATACATTCTGCAGAATTTCCAGGTCAAGCGGTCGCTCCCTGGCCGGAAACGTTTCAACCGGGTAGCGCTGCCGTACCGTCAGGCTTCCGGTCTGCGCCGTCAGTTCCAGGGTGCTGTTGTCCGGCATGCCGACATGCAGATCGACCCGGCTTGCTTTTTTTTCCGCTGCTGCAAGCAGGCGGCGGCAAGCGGCATCACTCATATTGAACGCGGAGGTTGAGGAGACCTTGAACACGGCGTCCCCTTTATTGAACTTTTCATGGAAGGGAGCGACGACATTGACAAAATCGCCAGACCCGACTTGGCCAGTTTTCCTGGCGCCCCGATAAAGCTCCTTAAGGGTGAAGGCTTTT
Organism: Desulfuromonas sp.; assembly: GCA_002869615.1. Taxonomy (NCBI): domain Bacteria; kingdom Pseudomonadati; phylum Thermodesulfobacteriota; class Desulfuromonadia; order Desulfuromonadales; family Desulfuromonadaceae; genus Desulfuromonas; species Desulfuromonas sp. The sequence goes on from PKUH01000110.1 coordinate 109,694, forward strand.
CCGGCCTGATCATTCTGTGGCTGGATACGGACCCGGTCACCAACATGCAGGTCGTTGCCGGTCCGGAAGCCGATCTGTTTGCCCCGTACCTGTTCAACCTTGCCGAGGAATCGACCGGTTGCGCCATGCACGCTCGGCACGGCAATGTCGGCCGGGACATCCCCCTGCAGAAAACCCCGGGTCGGCGGCCGGCCAAAGGAATCCTTGAGCTGTTCCTTCACTTCCCTGAGGACGATCTCTTTCTCGGCCGGAGCAACATCGATCAGAGACCGGTAGGCCGATACGACATTGGCGACGTATTCAGCCGATTTCATCCGCCCCTCGATCTTGAAACTCCCGACGCCGGCTGCGACCAGATCGTCGAGCAGGTCGATCGCGGAGAGATCGTTGGTCGAAAAATAATAACCCTGATCACGGCGATGGCGGTAGCGCCGTCGACACGGTTGGGCGCACCGCCCCCGATTGCCGCTTTTGCCGCCGAGAAATGATGAGAAGTAGCACTGACCGGAGAATGAGAAGCAAAGAGCGCCGTGAACAAAGTGCTCAAGCTCCATTTCAGTGCTGTCGCGAATCTCCGAAATTTCTTCGAGAGTCAGCTCGCGGGCCAGAACCGCCCGTTTAAAACCGAGCCGCTCCAGCATCCTGACCCCGGCCGTGTTGTGAATGGTCATCTGGGTCGATGAATGCAGATTCAACCCGGGGAAATGGTCGCGGGCCAGTTTCCATACCGCCATATCCTGCAGGATAACCGCATCGACTCCGATCTCCTCAAGCCCCGCCAGGGTCTCGATCAACTGCGGCAACTCCTTCTCCTTGACCAGGGTATTCAGGGTCACGTAGATTTTCCGGCGGCGGGCATGAGCGTAGGCAAGCATCTGCTCAAGATCCCTGAGCGAAAAGTTCTTCGCCTTGGCCCGGGCACTCATCTCCCTGAGCCCGGCGTAGACCGCATCGGCACCACTCTCCATGGCCGCGAAAAAGGCCTCGAGCGATCCAGCGGGAGCGAGCAGTTCGGGTTTGTTGGGATTTCTGGTCATAATAGATTCTTGCCACGAAGACACGAAGGCACCAAGGAAAACAAATGCATTGAATTCTTTCTAACGGTGAGCCGCGGAGGTCGAGAGAAAACGATGGTTCTTGGCTTTCTCTGCTTCTCTCCACCTCTCCGTTAAAATCGGTTTAGACTTTCTTCGAGCCTTCGTGACCCAAATTGATTTTTTTAAAAACGAAGCCGGGCATGATTACCCGGCCGGTTATATTTGAAGCTAGCATGTGCCAATTGCCAATGGCAAGGGGATTCAGCCCAGCAGTCCGCGATCACAGAAGCTGACATAACTGCCGTTGCCGATAATGATATGATCGAGGACCCGGACACCCATCAGCTTGCCCGCCTCGGCCAGGCGATCAGTCAGGTCGATATCCTCCCGGCTCGGAGCCGGGTCGCCGGAAGGGTGATTATGGACAAACAGGACCGCCGCAGCCGACTCACGAATCACCGGGGCAAACACCTCGCGGGGATGGACGATGCTGGCGTTCAGGCTCCCTTCTGACACCTGGACTTCCCGGATCAGCCGGTTCTTGCTGTCGAGAAGCAGGGAGAGAAATACTTCCTTTTTCCGGTCACGCAGTTTTTCGTGATAATGATCGAAGATTTCGCTTGATGATGTAAACCGGTCGCCGGGACGGATCTGCTGGCAGGCAAAACGCCTGCCAATTTCGAACAGCGCCTGGAGCTCGGCGGCCTTGGCCGGGCCGATGCCATTCTGGCGACAGAGTTCGCTGGTTGTCGCCGCAGCCAGAGCCCGTAAAGACCCGAAAGAGGCAAGCAACCGGCGCGCCTGATCAACGGCACTGGTGCGGTCGGCAGCGCTGCCGGTCCGGATAATCAAAGCAAGCAGTTCAGCGTCGGTCAGGACGGCCGCTCCAGACTGCAACAATTTCTCACGAGGCCGCTCTTCTGTCGGCCAATCCTTGATTTTATGCATTCCCCCTCCGGCACAAAAAAGAGCCCGGCACTCCGCCGGTCTCCGTAAATCTTTTTACTGGTTCATCCTATTTGGTTGGCGACCCCCAGAAGGTACCAAGAACCTTTTGTTCCCGATCAGACAGGGTCGCACCCATCTGCATCATCTTGGTCAGAATCTGGCTCATATCCTCCCCTTGCCGAATAGCATTTTCGATCCGCTCCTGCGAGTGGCAGAGGGTACAGCGCCGCTTGATAATCTCCTGATATTCGGCCGGATCATTGGGATCGGCAGCAAAGACCGGCGACATGACAAATAAAACTCCGGCAATCAATATAACGACAGCTCTCATCTTGATAATTACTCCCTTACGTAGGTATCCATATCTGTTTCATGTACCATGCCCATCATGTGGGCATATTCCGACTCGATAATAGCATAATGGTGGCGGGTTTCGAGCGCCATTTTTTCAAAGACCGCCCGGACCCCGGGGTCGACGATCTTGCCGGCAGTCATTTCGAGGTGCTGGGCCAGGTCCTCCTCTTCCTGCAGGGCAAACTCCATCGCCCGGCGCTCATGCACATCCTTGTCGAGGGCTTTTTCGAGATTGTGCAGAATCGTCGTGTCAAAAGAAGGTTCCGTCGCCATTAATTCAGCAAAAGAACCGAGGTCCTTGCCGTCATAGATATTGAAAAAATTACTGGCGTGCTCCCGCTCTTCGCGGGCCAGGGTTTCAAAGATTTTTTTTGCCCGTTCATTTTCGGTGATTTCAGCGGCCCGAATATAAAAATCCATGACATTTTTTTCGGTCTGGATCGCCATCTTGATTGCTTCCTGCATGTTGAATTCCTGTGGCATAGGCATCCTCCCCTGACAAAAGAGTGTAAAGTCTCGGTTTAAGGGGCCAACATTTCGCATCAATTATGAACGAATAGTGGAACTTTGCAACATCCAGCCGACCAGTTTTAGGCAATCAGGGCTGGCTCCTTGATCGCGCCCCTGAACAGTTTGTAAATTGCTGAAAAATCCTCAGATGCGAAACCTTCCTCGAAGGTCCGGCCATACAGTTCCTTGATCAATGCCGAAATCAAAAGCGATTTTTTCTCCTCCGAGGCAAGGTCCATCAAACATGCCAGGTCCTTATACAGCAGGGCTGACGAAAAATGGGTTGTAAAATCGTTTTCGAGCAACTTCTTTTTCTTGGCGGTCAATATCCTCGAACTGCCGCCGCCGACCGACAGGATTTCCAGAGCATCAACGACGTCGATACCGGCCTTTTCTGCCATCGCCAGCGCTTCGGCGTTGGCGGCCATGATGCTGCCAAGCGCCATATTATTGATCACTTTCATCTTCGATGCAGTCCCCGGCTCTTCGAGAAAAAACAGATTCTCACCGAGGTTCTCAAGGAGGGGTCTGACCTGCTGGTAGGTTTTCTCGTTGCCGCTGGCGAGGATGGTCAGCATCCCCTTTTGCGCTGGAACGACGCTGCCGATAACCGGAGCCTCAAGATAGCTTGTCCCTTTCTGGCGGCAGAGGTCATGAAACGAGACAACTTCACGGTAGTGGTTGGTCGTGACATCGATGATCACTTTTCCGGCCATGTCGACGGAAAGAACCCCTTTCTCGTCGAGGAGAATCGAGCGTACGGCGTCACTGTCGAACAGACAGAGAAAAATGATATCGCAGTCTTCTGCCAGCGCTGCCGGACTGATCGCGACGCTCGCGGTGAGCCCTTCGGTGCGGTCGGCTGACCGGTTCCAGACAATGAGTTCATGACCACATTCGGTCAGCCTTTCTGCCATCGCCCGGCCGAGATGGCCAAGACCGATGAATCCGATTTTCATTTTTTTCTCCTTCCTGTGCTTCTGTGCGGTTCGCAAAAACTACATGCGTGCCTGGCTTAGCAAGTAGAGGTCTATTGCCAGCGATTCAAAAAGCATTAACAGGGCAACGAAAGGGAGCGCCATTGCTCTGTTTAGCCCCGGTTTTCTGGTTTTCCTGAACGAGCGAACCGTTTCGCTGACCAACCAGATAAAATTGCCGATCGGAACAACCACAAACAGCCCGACCAGCAGTCCCAACCCATGATCAGTCTGGTTGAACCCTCCGAGCAGATCCCGACGACCAAGCTCATAATAGAGCAATGGGAGCTGGGTCAGCATGATTGCCATGGCCCGTAAGAGGTTCATTTCACGACCCCAGAATAAGCAGGGTGACCAACGGGGTCGCGCTGAAGAAAATAAAAAAGATCTTGTAGGCCCCGAGGAAGCAGTAAAAGACGATGTCGAAACGCTCGCGGGACATCGGAAAGAACCGCGTCTGGATCAAATAAACCTGATCGGAAGCAATCATCCAGGTCAGAATCCAGAAAATCAGCAAACCACCGTTAATGACAGTACACCACATAAAAAAATCTGTAAGCATCTCGATAGTCATTGCTTTTACCCTTTCCGCCGACCCTGATCACGACCCTTTCATAAGTTATCTGATTTCAGATAGTTAGTATAGCAGATCGTATGACAGGCGCGATTTGCCGCCGGCAAAAATAGCGAAAGCACCGCTAACCGATTGGTTCACCGACAAAAAAGAGACAGTTCGACCTTTCTTTTGATCACGGTATGCTATAATTTTTTCAAACCCCGAATGCAGCGGAGAGATGGATGGCACTTTTTTACGACCCGCACGATTTACAGGACCAAAAGCGTATCGAATCACTCCTGAACAAAAACGGGATTCCCTACTCGTTGCACCCCGAACCGGTCACCGGCAAGGGCCCGATGCAGATTTTTGTTCCTGAGAAGAATCTCGCAAAAGCGGAGGATTTGATTCTGCACCGCCAAAGACACTGATCCGGCAGTCCGTTTTCTCCAATTTGAAGGATCAAGACTCTTGCCGTACACCACCAGTTGTTGTATTCTTCCGACAGATTGAGCTCTAAATATTGTCGAGCCTCACGCTGCCGTACGGAAACGCCTTATGTCGTCAATACTCACCGAAACAGAGCTCATGGCTGCCTGCCGAACCCTTTTTGGCGATGAACTGATGCTCTCCCGCGATTTTCTCCGCTATCTGCAACCGACCGGAGTCAAGGCTGCCTACCGGCTCAAGGCGAAAGAAGCCCATCCTGATCGCTTCGCCGACTCTTCACCGCACGTCAAACAACAGCAGACTGTATTTTTCCAGGAAATTAACAAGGCGTATGATCTCCTCCGCTCATTTTTCCAGGAACGGGAGCGGGGCGCCTGGGAAGCGCCGCCGGGGAGTCATCACAAGGCAAAAGCACGAGCACACCGGCACGCTGATACGGCCCGCAAAAGTTCCTGCCGCATTCCGGAACGAACCCTTGAATTCGGCCATTATCTTTATCATCGCGGCCTGATTTCCTATCCGCAGCTGATCCACGCCCTGGTCTGGCAACGCCAACAACGACCGGTCCTCGGAGAGCTGGCCGTTCATCTTGGCTGGTTGAGAAAAGAGGATGCCCTGACAATTATTAAACAACGGGGGCCCTATGCCCGTTTTGGCGAACGGGCCATCCGCCTCGGGATGCTCTCTCCCGGACAGGTCAAGGCGCTGATCATTCATCAGCGGTCTCTGCACAAGCGGCTCGGTCAATATTTTGTCGAGAAAGGTCTGCTTTCGGCTGGCGAGATTGAACACCTCGCCCAGAAATTGACAGAGCACAATGCCCGGGTCAGCAGCCGCCAGCGCCACCGCCACAAACAAGCCCTCTGATCAGAGAACCGCGTACACTTCGGAAAAAGCCTCGATAACCACTTTCTGCAGATGCTTCCATGTTTGGCGCTCGGCGAACGGAAATTTCTGGTTCACTTCAATCTGTAACCAGATATAGTTCTGTCCGGAAAATTCCTGCCGCAAGGAACGCACGATCCCGTCATTAACACCACGATATGGATAATTACGCCGCACCCGGACCGCCGGATCAATGTCAGTAATCTGCTCTTGCCAGCGCCGACAGAACGAGCGCTCGGTTTTGTGGGAGGGATCATACATCAATCCGACATCGCAGTTGCGCACCTGTCCGTTCAGCACCGGAGTAAAGGAATGGATCGCCAGATGCAACACCGAATCGGCTGTGCTCAACAGACTTTCGATCCTCTTTCTGACCAGGTACTGGTATGGCCAGTAACAGACATCGATAATCTTCTTCTGCTCCTCTTTCGGCAGACCTCTCGTAAACTCCGAAAAAAGGGCCCGGCGGTTGTTCCGTGAGCGGTTCTGATCAATCAGTAAGCGGGTAATTTTGGCTTGTTCACACGGCGCGTGGAAGTGGGTCGAAAAACGGACGGCCAGCTCCCCGGCACCGGGGTCATAACCGCGATGACTCGCAAGGACCGAGTCATATCCGGTAAAAAGGTGGGCAAATTCATCCGGAACCTTATTATCGCCATGTTCAACTGTAAAAAACAGGGTGGGCCGCACTTAACTACCTCAATATTCCGGCGAGGGGAAGGTCAGTACGCAGAATTGGCGAGGTTATTTTCATTCCACGACAACGAATTCCCCGTCTTTGACTACAGTCAGGAAGAGGTCACGTTCAATATCACCATAAGGGTCAAATCGCAAAACGGTTTGCAGGGCGTCAAATTCTTTCGTTTGCAACAGAACCTTTTTCAACTCCGGTCCGGTCCTGGCACCCCTTTTCAGTCCGGCAATAACAACCTGCATTGTATCAAAGCCGTGAATGACCGGAAATGACGGCTCCTGGCCGAAGTAAGCTCTGTACTCATCCTTGAATTCGAGATACTTCTTTTTCTTCGACGCCTCGTTAAACACGTGAAAAAGGGTGATCCCCTCAACCGAGCGCCCGCCGGAAGTCAATAAATCCCTGGTCATTGACCACTCACTGGTAAAAAGAGGTATCTGCACCCCCTTTTTAGCCAGCTGCTGGGAAAAGATCGCCGTATCAAGGGGGTTTGCGAGAACAAGAATTCCTTCGGGCTGACTCTTTAAAATCTTTCCCGCCAACGCACCGAACAGATGATCATCTCCCGAAACAAAACTGACAGCAGAAACAACTTCACCATCTTTTTCTTCGAGATATCGGCTGAAGCATCTCTGCCAATCTTCGGTATAGGCACTATTCCCGACATCAAGTAAAATCCCTATTTTTTTCAAGTGCCTCTGGTCAACAATGTAATTGACCAGCTTGCGAACAACGGTGACGCACTGTGGGCGTAACCGGAGAAAATTATCATCCTGTCTGCTCAGGCTGGTTGTTGAAGCAGTCGGGCTGATCAGAAGTGTTTTGCTCCGGTTGACAATCGGAACCATCTCTACCGCCATGGTGCTGGTCAGGGGGCCGATTATGACCGGCACCCCTTCCGAGATAAGACTGCGAACTGCAGCACGGGCAACGTCCCGATCCTGCTTGTCATCATAGATAATCAGTTCAAGCTTGCGGCCATCAATACCGCCGGCCTCGTTGACCTGCTTGATCGCGAGGAGAGCCCCATCACGCGCCGGGATACTGACCGGGGCCATCCGGCCGGTCATTCCGGCGACAAAACCGATCCGGATCGGATCCGGATCCGCTTTTTTACACCCGTTGAGAAAAAGCGTAAAAGTCGCCAAAAGGCAGGAGAGTACGATTAGTCCCCGAGCCAAAATCACGGCTAGCCTCCATCTTTCGCGCTGAGGTGCATGCGCGCCGAGTCGAGGACAAATTGCTGCAGCTGCAGTCGCCAGTCCCGATCGAGATCGACAAATTCAAGACCGATTCCGGGCGGCAGGTCAGGCCGTTTCATCTTTTCGGCCCGGTTAAGCCAGGCAACCCTTGCCGTGCAGCGGACCGGCTCCCCGGCGCGCGGCAAAAGAAATTCGATTTGAAAACGACTATCGAGCTCAACCGTCTTTTCCGTTGCCAGGAATATTCCGCCAGTCCCGAGGTTATGGGCATAGTCATGCCACTCGAGCTCATCATCGGGGCCGTACTTGACGAGAATGTTTCGATCGATGCGCGGAGCCGCCCGGTTGGCAAGAGCAACATACTGCCGGGCCGCGGCGAGAATCTCGCGCCGGCCAAGCGGCCGGGTCAACAGGCCATCGCAACCGGACTCCCATAACGCATCGAGCTCATTGCCCGCTCTGTCGGTCAGGATAATCACCGGGGTTGTGAACAGCTCAGGATCGTTTTTGATTTTGCGACAGCATTCAATGCCATCCATCCCGGGCATTTCAGCATCCATTATAACCAGGTGCGGTTTTATCGCTTTGGCCATGCGTAGCGCCTCCTGACCATCACGGGCCGTTGAAACCTGGAATTCGCTCCGGTCGAAGTAGCTCTTGGCGATGCCGCGCATCAGCTGTACATCATCAACCAGTAACAGCCGGTATTGAGTTGCCATGAAATGATTCCTTAAGCAGAGTTTGGGCGCAAACAACCGAGGTAAAATATTAACACAAACAAACCTTTAGGTTTAGACCAAAGTTCAGGTAGCTGTCATGAAAACTTGACTTTCATCGTTTCTCATGTGTAATAAGTCAGTTATCGGCATTTTCGAGAACGCAAATCGCAAGATGGCGTTCATCTATCCTTTACATCGAACAAGATTAATGGAGGTTGTTATGTTTCGAGGCTTTCTTTCTGTATTGGTCCTGACTGTATTCCTGGTTACATCCCAGGCCTTCGCAGCCGAAACCATCAAGATCGGCTTCAACATTCCCCTGACCGGCGATATCCCTGAAGTCGGCGAAGGCTCGAAAAATGCTGCCGAGATGTACCTCGCAGACATTAACGGTGCCGGCGGACTGGAGGTCGGCGGTAAGAAGTACATGCTCGAGTTCGTCTACATGGACAACGAATCAAAAGCGGAATCTGCGGTCACTGCCGCACTCAAACTGATCGATCAAGCAGAAGTTGTTGCCATTATCGGCCCCAACTCTTCCAAGCAAGCTGTTCCGGGTGGGGGCACTGCCAACGAAAACCGGACACCAATGATCAGCCCCTGGTCGACCAACCCGAACACCACGTTGGACCGTCCATGGGTCTTCCGCGCGGCCTTCCTCGACCCCTTCCAGGGCCCGGTTGCAGCAAACTTCGCCGCAAAAAAATTTGGTGCTAAAACAGCTGCCGTTCTCTACGATGTCAACAATGACTATTCTGTCGGCCTGGCCGAGGTTTTTAAAAGCGCATGGGAAGCCAAAGGGCTCGGACCGGTTGTTGCTTATGAATCAAACGGAACCAAAGATCAGGATTTCTCTGCTCAGCTGACGACAATCATTGCGGCCAAGCCTGACTTCATTTTTGTTCCGGAAAACTATAACCAGGTTGCGTTGATTATCCCACAGGCCCGCGATCTCGGCTACAAGGGCCCCTTCATGGGTTCTGATGCCTGGGGCACTCCTGACCTGGTGAAACTCTGCGGTGAAGAGTGCAACGGCCAGTACTTCTCAACTCACTACGCGGCGGCCGGAGCAAAAGGTGCAACCAAGGTCTTTATCGATCGCTACATGGCCAAGTACGGCGCAGAGCCAGCCGATTACGCTGCTCTGACCTGGGATTCCATCGGTCTGTTGGTTGAAGGGATCAAGAACGCCGGCAAAGTTGACTCCAATCCGCGTAAAATGCGTAAGCTGATACGCGATGGCCTGGCTTCGATTAAATCATTTGACGGTATCACCGGTTCATCGAAGTTTGACGCACAGGGCGACCCGATAAAGTGTGCCGTTGTCGTCAAGATCTCCGACGAAGGAACCTTTGTCTTCGAAGAGTCTGTCTGCCCGAAATAACCACCGACTCAAAAACAGCGCGGGGGCCTTCTGGCCCCCGCTTTGATCCTCTTAACAAACTCGCAAACCCGGCGCGTTGTCCAAGGAAATACCCGAAGTGGATTTTATCTTTCAGAATATTTTGAACGCCCTGCAATGGGGAAGTTTCTACGCTCTGATAGCTCTCGGCTACACCCTGGTTTACGGGGTACTGCGCCTGATCAACTTCGCCCACGGCGACATTTTCATGGTTGGCGCTTATATTTCTTTTTTTGTTGCCGGCTTTCTGCTCGGCCCAATTGTCGGCCTCTCCCCGGTGCTGACATTCCTGATCACTATCCCCCTGACCATGATTTTGACCTCGCTGGTCGGAGTAACGCTGGAGCGGATCGCCTACCGGCCGCTACGGCGAAAAGGGGCGCACCGGCTTTATGTGGTCATCACTGCGCTGATGTGCGGGCTGATTCTGGAATACTCCAACCTGGCGGTGCTCGGTGCCAGCCGGTTAAAGTTTCCCGAACTGATTGAAAAGCAGATCTGGAATATCGGTGGTATCACCGTGACCAATCTGAAGGTGCTGGTCATCGCCGCTGCGATTGTTGTGTTCCTGTTCTTGCAATGGGTGGTCACCAGAACCAGGGTCGGCATGGCGATGCGTGCCATCTCTTACGACAAATTTGCCATTCCACTGATGGGAATCCCGATGGACAACATCATTGTGATCACCTTCATCCTCGGTTCAGGCTTTGCCGGCCTGGCCGGCCTGCTGTTCGCCATGAGCTACCCGGTCCTGGAGCCGTTCATGGGCATGCTGATCGGCTGGAAAGCGTTTATCGCCGCTGTCGTTGGCGGCATTGGTGACATCAAGGGTGCATTCGTCGGCGGTTTCCTGCTCGGTTTTATCGAAGTCGGCGTTGTCACTGTTTTCCCATCCTCCTATCGTGACCTGTTTGCCTTCACCATATTGCTGCTCATTCTCTGGATAAAACCTACGGGACTGTTCGGCATTCCGCAGTCGACCAAGATATAGTCGGGAGATATATTATGAAACAATATTCTCTCAACATTCTACTGGTCATCATCGCAGTTCTGCTGCTGATCGCGGCGCATTTTGGCTGGATCGACAACTATATCCAGATAGTCGTCATGACCATCGGCATCAACATCATGATGTCGACCAGCCTGAACCTGGTCAACGGCAACATGGGCGAATTCACCTGCGGCCATGCCGCCTTCATGTGCGTCGGAGCCTATGTTTCCTCGATTATCTCTGTCTTCTGTTTCGGCACCAAGTTCGGCGCCCCGATGCTGCCCGCCTCCTCGGTTCTGATCGTTTTCCCGATCATTCTGCTGATCGGTGGTGCGTTTGCCGCGGTCTCTTCCCTGCTGGTTTCGATCCCTTCGTTTAAAACCCGCGACGACTACCTGGCGATCATCTCGATCGCGGTTAACTATATGATCATTTCAGCGCTGGAAAACATGGACTTCATCGGCGGCTCGCGTGGTTTCCAGGGGATGAAGGACACCTACTGGGCAATGATCGACATCTTCGACGGCCCCTGGATGCTGTTCTGGGTCATCAACTTCACCATTTTCACCGTTTGGGCGATTCGCCGCTTCATCAGTTCCACCTACGGCAAAGGAGTCAACGCGATCTGCCAGGATGAAGTTGCGGCCGAGATCATGAGCGTCAACACAAACAAGATCAAGATCATCAACTTCATGGTTGCCGCCGGGTTGGCAGGCTGTGCTGGCGGTCTCTACGCCCACATCATCGGCTACGTCAACCCGCAGTCCTTCAACATTCTCAAATCGACCGAAGCGATGGTGATGGTCTATCTCGGCGGCATGGGCTCCCTCTCCGGTGCCGTTATTTCCGCCGTGCTGTTCACCTGCCTGATGGAAGTGCTGCGCTCCCAGGCGATCATCGATGGCCTGCTGTCTCCAATCACCTTCATGTTCCCGGACTGGGAGCCTTCGGCCGGTGTCATCAAGTGGGTCATTATTCCGCTGCTGCTGGTCATCGTGATGCAATTTCGCCCGGAAGGGATCATGGGCAACCGTGAGTTGTCCGATGTGTTTCCGAAGTTGAAAAAGTTTTACAGGTTTAAATAATGGTACAGACCCAATTACAGACAGAGACCTCGCCGGTTCTCGAAATCCACGGCATGACCCAGCAGTTCGGCGGTCTAAGAGCCGTCTCCGACTTTAACGTCAAGCTACAGCCCGGCCAACTGACCGGCCTGATCGGCCCCAACGGCGCCGGAAAAACTACCGTCTTCAACCTGGTGAGTGGCTTCTATCAACCAACGATCGGTAAAATCTTCATCAATGGGCAACCGACTGCCGGCCTTAAACCGCATAAAGTCACTTCGCTCGGCGTCGCCCGTACCTTCCAGAACATCCGCCTCTGGAACGACATGACGGTACTCGACAACATCCGCGTCGCGCAACACTACTGGCTCGGCTACGGCTTTTTCAGCAGCGTCTTCCGCAGCAAACGTTACAAACAGCGGGAAGCACAGATCTCCGAAGAAGCGAATGAGTTGCTCGAAGTCTTTGACCTGAAACGCTTTGCTGACGAGTTGCCGAAGAACCTCCCCTACGGCACCCAGCGCAAACTGGAGATTGCCCGCGCGCTGTCGAGCCACCCGAAACTGCTGCTCCTTGACGAGCCGGCTGCCGGACTCAACTCGGCCGACGCGAAAGAGTTGATCCGCCTGGTCCGCTGGATTCACGAAACTTTTGATGTGACCATCTGGATGATTGAACACCACATGGACGTCATGATGGAACTGGCCACGCAGATCAAGGTGATCGACTTCGGTGAAACCATCGCTGAAGGAACACCAGACGAAATCCGCAACAACCAGGCGGTCATCACCGCCTACCTGGGAGACGATAATATCTGATGCTTCTGCAAGTCGAAAATCTCGAAGTTAAATACGGCAATATCCAGGCGCTGCATGGCATCAGCTTTCACGTCAATGAAGGCGAGATCGTCACCCTGATCGGCGCCAACGGTGCCGGCAAAACCACCAGCCTCTACACCATCACCCGGCTACCACCGCCGGAAGCACCGCGGGTGGTCGGCGGCGATATCAAGTTCCAGGGGGAGTCTATTCTCAAGACCCGCCCGAGCGACGTAGTGAAGAAGCTGAACCTTGCTCTCTCGCCGGAAGGCCGACGGATCTTCGGCAACCTGTCGGTCATGGAGAACCTCAAGCTGGCCACCTACTCCCGCGAGAAGAACGCCGACCTGGATGCCGAGTATGAACGGATTTTCGACCTGTTCCCGCGCCTCAAAGAACGCCGCAACCAGCGCAGCGAGTCGCTCAGTGGCGGCGAGCAGCAGATGCTAGCGGTCTGCCGCGCCCTGATGACCGGCTGCAAAATCCTCCTCCTTGATGAGCCGTCGATGGGTCTGGCACCGGTACTCAAGTACGAGCTGTTCCGCAAGCTGAAGCAACTCAACGAAGACGGAATGACAATTCTGCTGGTCGAACAGAACGCTAACCTGGCACTACACCTGGCGCACCGCGGTTATGTTCTCGATACCGGGAATATTGTTGCCGAAGGGAACGGCCAGCAGTTACTCGAAAATCCCGACGTCAAAAAGGCTTATCTGGGTGGCTGACGCCGTAAATTGTTACCCCGGCTCCGCCACTTCACCCTTTTTCCAACTCTGGCCAACTCTTATTTCTTTCCTTAACCAGTTGCAAAATCGGTAATAACAGTAAAACTCAAGGGTATTGCGGGAAGTTCATTTTTTCTTTTTTCTGGAACTCCCTTTGCAATAAAAACATGGTCAGAGTTGTTCAGCCTGAACCGAGCCGACTGGCTCAAGGAGGTTTGCATGTCATCCCTGCCATTTTTTTCGAACTATCCGATGATCGCCTGGCCGGTTTTTGTCGTTGTACTGGTGATCCTGCTCTACCTGGCCCGCAACCAGACCCACAAAATGATCAAGTCGTTCACCCGGGTTGCCTCACAAGCCCTGCGCATGGCATCAAAATCGTTGATAATGGCTGAACAAAAGCTCAAACAGCGGAACCGCGAAGTGCTTCTCGCCTCCGGCGCTCTCGCCGTCGAAAAGGAGCTGGAACGCGAATTCCACCGGGTCGACGCCGTCGTCAAACGCGACCTGCAGACCTACCCGGCCTTTCATCGCAACATGTCTGACCTGATCACGCGGATCGATGAGGACTACTGCAGGAGTACCGAGGTGCCGCCCTCACCGCCGGCCTGGATCTCGGCGATTGAAGCGGTTGCCCAGGTTCCGAACAGCGATGGCGGTGTCGCCGAAATCCTCGGAGAGATCAACAAGACCCTCGACCGGCATCATAAATCGGCGATGGATGACTACCGTAAGGCGAGCCAGCAGCGTCATGCCACCCTCAACAAGATGATGCCGCTCTGGCGCAAGCTTGGCGAAACTCTTGAGCAGGTCGGTAAAACCATTACCGGTCTGTTCGAACGTTCGGAGCTGATTTCGAAAAAGATGGATGAATACGAGCAGATCCGGGCCGGCGAGGATCAGGCCGAGCGTCGCCTCTCCTCTTCATCGCTGACCCAGTTTTTTATTTCCGGCCTGGTCATGATGATCGCCATCGGCGGTGCCATTATCAACTTCAACCTGATTGCCCTGCCGATGTCAGAGATGGTCGGCGGCGGCAGCTATATCGGTGCTTTCAAAACATCGAATGTTGCTGCCCTGGTCATTATCCTGGTTGAAATATCGATGGGCCTGTTCCTGATGGAATCGCTGCGAATCACCCATCTGTTCCCGGTGATCGGGCAACTCGACGACAAGATGCGGCGCAAGATGATCTGGATCTCGTTTATCATCCTCTTTACCCTGGCCGGGGTTGAATCGGCCCTCGCCTTTATGCGCGACCGGATCGCCGCCGACATGGAGGCTCTGCGCCAGACCCTGGCCGGCGCCGAAGCAGTCAGGACCCAGGTGGAAAGTATTATCCCGACGGCCGGACAGATGGTCATGGGCTTTGTTCTGCCGTTCGCCCTGACCTTCGTTGCCATTCCGCTCGAGTCTTTCATCCATTCTTCACGCACCGTGATCGGTCTCGCTATCGCCTGGGGCCTCAGGGCGAGCGCCTTCTCCCTGCGGCTGATCGGCAACATCACCAGCCATCTCGGTACGGCGGTCATCGCCCTTTATGACCTTCTGATCTTCCCGGCACTCTGGCTTGAAGAAAAACTGCACCGCGACACAAAACCGGAAAAGCAGGTCGAAACTGCTCCTGCCGCCAACCAGAAACCGACCCCTAGCGAGGAGGCCTCTTCATGAAAAAGCTGCTCCTGTTGTTATCCCTATCCATACTTTTGATCAGCGGCTGCTCCGACACGACCAGTCATTCAAAATCGGTCTACATGCTGCTCGACACCTCCGGCACCTACACCCGCGAGCTCGACAAGGCGGCCGTCATCATCAATTATCTCCTCGGAACACTACAGCCGGGTGACTCCCTCGCCGTGGCCCGGATCGATACCGGCAGCTTCAGCGAAAAGGATATCGTGCAGAAGATGACCTTTGACGGTCGGCCATCGGTCTCCAACCAGCAGAAACGGGATTTCAAGGAGAATATCGACACGTTCGTCAAAACCGTCAAAGGGGCACCCTACACCGATATTACCGGTGGCCTGCTGCAGGCCGCTGAGTCCCTCTACGAAACCGGCGCCGGGCGCAAGGTGATCCTGGTTTTCTCTGATATGGAGGAGGAACTCGCCAAGGGTTATGTCCGCGACATCCCGCTACAGCTTCAGGGCATTGAAGTGGTCGCCCTCAATGTCACCAAGCTGCGCGGCGACATCATCGATCCGCGCAAATACATGAGTCGGCTTGAGGACTGGAAGACTAAAGTCGAATCAGGTCAGGGGCAATGGCGGGTGATTAATGATCTGGAGAGGCTAGAGCGGATCCTCGAGTAATTCTCAGGCCAGAAACTTTACCACCGGGGTCCAGAACGCAAGGAAAAGAAACGGCAGAAAACAAGCAAGACTAATCGCGAAAGCCCCCAGAAAATCCAGGGGCTTTCGCGATACAAGCCGGAACTTTGATTTGTCGTAATCGAGATTTGCCCCGCTACACCCTTCAGCACGCAGAATTATTCTCATCCAGAACTTTCCGGGTTACCGTAGCAAGTTTCTTTATGTCCATCGGTTTCAGGCAGAATTCACGGATACCGATCCTTTCGATATCATCTTCTGAAATCTGGGCAGTATAACCACTACAGATGATGATCGGGATCTCCGGCCGGATTTTCAACAGCTCTTTCGCCAACTCCACGCCCGTCATCCCGGGCATCGTCTGGTCGGTAAAAACCAGATCAAAATCCTCCGGCTTTTCCCTGAACAGCTCGAGAGCTTCACGGCTATTGGTGAAACTGGCAACCGTGTACCCCTGGTATTCCAATAACTCGCTGCAGGTCTCGGCAAGACACTCTTCATCATCAATAAAAAGGATTCGCTCAGTCCCGGTCGGCAAAGAGTCTTCGGCGTCGACCTCCGGCGCCGGCTGATAATCCTCAAGCAGGGGAAGGTAAACATGAAAAGTGGTCCCCTCTCCAGGGACGCTGTCAACGGTTATATGGCCGCCATGCTGCGAAACGATACCATGGGCAACGGCCAGTCCCATACCGGTCCCGCTACCGACTTCCTTGGTGGTAAAGAATGGATCGAATATACGATCCAGATACTCCGGCTCAACGCCGTGGCCAGTGTCGCTTACCGAGATTACTGCGTAACAACCGGGTTGTGCTTCGGTGTCGGAAGGCAGTTCGTTGCTGGCAAGGTCAACTTTCAACAGATTGATTTTCAGCAGCCCCTGCTCATTCATTGCATCGACAGCGTTGGCACAAAGGTTAATGAGAACCTGCTGCACCTGGGTCGAATCAGCGTTGACAAATACGGTGCCCCTTTCAACCCGGGTCTGAATCTCAACGCTAACAGGAATGGTCGGTCGCAACAATTTCAGTGAATCGGAAATGGTCAGGGAGAGATCAACCGCAGAGAGGGCCTGATCGTTATGACGGCTGAAGGTAAGAATTTGTTCGACGAGACTTTTTGCACGACTGGCGGCCTCTTTGATATGGCCAATGTTCTCGGCAGAATCGGTCGCGGTTTTCTGCTTATGTTGAACGATATCGATATTACTGCTAATAATCGCCAGCAGGTTATTGAAATCGTGTGCAATGCCGCCACTCAGGGTGCCGATAGCCTCCATCTTCTGGGCTTGACGCTGCGCCTCTTCCTGCCGCAACCTGTCAGAAACATCGCGCATGAGGCCAAAAAAGCCCATGACGTTACCGCCCGGGGTAAACACCTTGGTGCCAATGGTTTCACCGGGAAACAGGGAGCCGTCTTTTCTACGATAAGTAACGATATAGGGTTCGGCAGCCTCTTCGGGGGACAAATTAAAGCGCAGACGGCCTTGCCGGAGGAATTCCTCTCCGCTCTCATAGAATACCGAAGTTGGTTTTCCAGCTATTTCGTCCAGCGTGTAACCGAAAGTCTCGGTGAAAGCCTTGTTGATAGCAATAATACTTCTCTGCTGGTCGACAAGAACAGTGGCATCCGGAATCGAATCAAACAACGACTCAAGGGTTGCCTTATGTTCCTGCATCTCCCTCGCGGCCAGTCTCTGTTCGGTAACATCTTTCGCGATGCCGGAAAACCCGGAAACAGAGCCATCCGAACTTCTCTCGATGCTGATCGTCCATGATACATCATGAGTTCTCTGCCCATCGATACTGACCAGACGATTTTCATGTTTAAAAGTACTGTCATCACTTTGCAACCAAGTACCAAAAGCGCTAGTAGTGCCGGAACGATCCTCGGGATGAATAAAATCAAAGGCCAACTTTCCAATGCACTCTTCAGGTTGCATCCCGTAGAACTTGGGTGCGGCATGATTAATAAAAACGATGTACCCCTCGGGGTTGACGCTAGAAATAAGGTCAGGGGTCCCCTCGACCAGATTCCGGTATTGTTCTTCACTCGACCTCAGCTTTTCCTGGGCCTGCAAGCGGTCAGAAATATCGACAAAACTGGTGACGGCACCGGTCACTTCGCCATTTTGTATCGTTGGGTAGCTCCAGAGTTCGACCGATAATGGTGTGCCATCAGCCTTCCAGAGGACTTCAGTTTTAAGATAGACTTTTTGCCCGGTTCTGAAAGCATCGTAAATCTGGCAATTTTCGACGGGATGCGGTACTCCATCTTTCGTTTTGTAATGAATTAACTCATGCATATTGCGCCCGAGAAGGTCGTTTTCAGATTCAAACCCGAGGAGTTCGACGCAGCTCTGATTGCAAAAGGTACAATTCCCTTGCGGGTCGAGACCGTAAATACCCTCTGCCGCAGAATCAAGTACCAATCGGACCTTTTCTTCGCTTTCTATTAATCTATTTTCTGTTTTTTTCAGTTCAGTTATATCCGTTGCAACTGCATAAACATTTCCATCCTGATCTGCCTTGGTCCCCCTCCATGACAACCATTTATAGGACCCGTCTTTACACTCAAATCGATTTTGAAATTTCGAGACCGGCTCCCCTTTTAATTGTTTCAATGTTTCATCGACCGTACCTTGTCTGTCATCAGGATGGATAAATTCAAGAAACGGTTTAGACAAAAATTCTTTTTCTGAATAACCTAATATATTTCTTACTGCCGGGTTACATTTTGTGAAATAGCCTGTGTTTGTATTTGCTGCGCAGATGATGCCTGGCGATAACTCGAGCGTTTTTTGTAAATCGAATTGGAATTCGGAAAGTTTTTCTTCGACCAGTTTGCGCTCAGTGATGTCTTGAATTGTCCCCCTTAAAAAGTATTTTCCCGATCCGGTTTTTTGTTCCGGTTCGCAAAGGGCATGTACCCATTTCACGCGATCCGGGGCGAACACAAGTTTCAATTCAACATCATACGGCTTCCCCTGGTCTATCGCTCTCTTAATGACAGATGTGAATTTATCTAAGTATTCGCCCTTGTAAACATTTTTGTAATCTGACAAAGAATAAGGCCCATCTTCCGGGGCTCGATCATAGATCCGATAAACTTCCTCTGACCACTCAGGCACACCAATATCAGGATCAAGTGTCCAGTTCCCGATATTTGCAATACGTTGAGCAAGGTTTAAATTCTTGTTACTCCTCCGTAGTAATTCATCCTGTTGTGCTTTTTCGGTGATATCTTGGAAAAAGCCATAAATCCTCCGATTCGGCAGGTCGGACATGCCAACAACACGAACATACCGAAGGTTTCCTTTTGCAGTAATCAATTCCAGTTCAAGGTCAAAAGACTCACCATTCTCGATAGCTCTTTGTACCGCCTCTGAAATAACTGGTTTTGATGCCTCAGAATAGAAATTAATCCCTTCTTCAAGGTTCGGATCATAGTTTATATTGACTTCATGGATACGGCAGACTTCTTCAGTCCATCGTTGCCTTCCGGTATCAATATCGACTTCCCAGCCACCAACCTTACCAATTTTGCTCGTCTCCTTGAGTAACTTCTGACTTTTCCTAAAAGCTTTTTCTGCCTCTTTATGAGCGGTAATGTCGGTTAGCATCCCGACAAACATAGTCGCTTTACCGTCTTTTCCCAGTATGGGATTGACCTCGCCAAGCGTCCATACGACTTTCCCGTCCGAGTGAACCCAACGATACTCCGAGCGGAATTCCTTGCTATTCTCGAACGCTTTTTGCCATTCGGAAACCATTCGGTCTCGATCGTCGGGATGGAGGAAGGGGATCCAGTCAAAATCGAGTGCTTCTTCAGATGTCACTCCAACCAGTTCAGCACATTTTTTATTAACATAGGTCGTCTTGCCCTGCGCATCGTTGAGAAAGATTCCAACCGGTGCGGACTCTGTCAATGCATGGAAGTTATTTTCAATTTCTGAACGTAGCGGTTTTGAATAACTCTCATCCATAAATAATCCTCCAGCGGACCGACCAAACCAGATAAGACAAGCTACGACCAAAGAAAAAGCTCATACGCACAGGCTAAATTTCCAACTCATGCAGAAGCTGCCTTTAATATGTTTTCTGAATTTTCAGTATAACAGATAAAAAGTAACCAAATTTCGATCTGGCTCAAATTTTCGGCGAAATTTAACAACTGAAAAATGGCCACTGTGATCAATATTCAAACCACTGACATCCTGAAATGGCATAGGCTTCTGGCAATCGTGATTGTCGGGATGCTTTTATTCTTTTAGAACAGGGAACTCGATAACAACTTTAGTGTAATCACCAACTTCACTCTCAACAGAGATTGTGCCTCCATGCTTTTTTACTATATCGTAGGACATACTCAACCCAAGACCGGTCCCTATTCCGGCTGGTTTGGTCGTATAAAAAACATTGAATATCTTATTAATTTTTCCCGCAGGAATACCACATCCCTGATCCATAACTGACAGTTGCACTTTTTTTGCAGACCCTTCGCCCGTGCAACTTGCCTCTATGCGTATGACCTTACCCGGATCGTCCGTTGCATATTTTGCATTCAGGGCATGACGGGCATTGCTGATCAGGTTTATTAAAATCTGTTCCAGTTGCTGGACATTGCCCTGAACCTCAGGCAGGTCACTTTCAATGGAGACATCTACTGTTATCCCATCCTGTTCAAGTTGCCTTTCAAGCAGCTGCAATGGCGCACTAATGATCTCTTCAATCTGGAGCGGTTTAAACTCTTGTGCTTCCTGCCGGGAAAGGCTTAGCAGATTACTGACTATTTTAGCGACTCTGCCCCCTTCATACATAATACCGTTCAACATTTTGTCCGTGGATTCATCCTCCGGAAGTCGATTCTTCAGAATTTGTGCGTAGTTGATAACACCATTAATCGGGTTGTTGATTTCGTGGGCGACACCGGTCGCCAGCTCGCCAATCGATGCCATCTGGGCATCACGGATGCGCTGATCGAGCATTTTTTTCCGCTCGATCCAGTTTCGACAAAATGCTCTGGCCAAAAACCAGGCCCCGGAGAAATAGAGAAGGGCCAAAACCACGCCCAAAGTGATAAACACATTTTCCACATAAGAGACCGAAGCGGAAAGGAGATCTTCCGGAGTGTGCAGAACAGCATACCAGCTATAACCGGAGTAAGGACCGGTCACGTTTCGGTGAGATGATTCGTCCCGGTTGCCGGCAGGGCTGATCGGAGCGATTTTGGAATAAACAAAAAGGCCCTGATCGTTTCTACTGAAATCGGCTCCTCCTTGTCCCATATCGTCCCATATATCGGGGAAATCCTTGTTAAACCGATCATCCCGGTCATACATGAATCCCCATTCCTTAGCGGAATTCGGATGGGAGAGATAGAAGCCTTCCCGGTTCATCAGCATTAAATGCCCGGACAATGATCGTTGCGTATCACTCCTGATCTGGTCAATTAAACGTTCAGCCAGGTAATTAAAAACAACGATACCGCGCTTCCTGTTTTTCTGGTCAAAAACCGGAATACCGAAACGGATCATCGGCTTGATCGGCTCTTCTATCCGCCCATTTTCTACATTCAAATCGAGAGGTGACACGAATACGGAACCTGAATCGAGCCTGTAAGTATCGGTGAAGTAATAACGATCCGACTTATCCTGAAGCTTTTGCCTGGGGATGGCCAGCGCCTTCCCGGCCAGGTAATTGACACGGATTTTCTCAAGACCGGAGTGATCAATGAAGCGGATCTGATCAAAAACCTTTCGGCTCTCCATGAGTACGCTCCAGTCGTGCTCTATTTGTTTGATCTTCTCATCCGAAGGGGTTGTTAAATATACCTGAAAGGAATGATTGCGACTCAACGCGATCAATTCTGCAATTACGGCGTCAAACTCTATGGAGACACTATTCTCAACTGAAAGTAAAGCCCCCGTACTCTGGCTCTTGATATCGCTCAGATGTCTCTGGTATTGGGTTTGAAACAACAGAACAAAGATGATGATGGTAACGATTGAAGGGATGGCGAAGAGGGGATAAAAAATCTTCCGAAAATCATTTCGTGCACTATCGTCCATTTTCATTGATATATCTATTCATCCTGCCCCCCGTGGCTAAAAAGTCGTCACCTGGCTCCATCTATAATGCGACCAATATACTTGAAAAACAAGGAAAGGTCGAACAATCTGTCCGACCTTTCCTTATTCTGACAACCAAAAACTGCCAACTGACGACTTCCTTTATTTCTTCCTGGAAATTGTCTGTTCAATCATCGCCTTGAATCCGGGCAGGCTCCGTTGCTTGAGCAGCCGGCCGTTAACAAAGATCGACGGTGTCCCGCGGACACCATTTCTCTGCCCTTCGCGAAAATCACGCTGGACCAGGGCGGTGTACTCCCGAACTTTGTCCTTGAGATCCCGATCATAGCGGGTCATGTCGAGCCCGGCTGCTTCGGCAAGTTCCCTGATCTTCTCCGAACTCAGCTTGTTGTAGTTGGCGAATACCAGGTCATGGAACTCCCAGAACTTTCCCTGGTCGTTAGCAGCCAGGGAAGAGAGGGCTGCCGGACCGGCAAACTTGTGATTGCCGAGCGGAAAGTGCTTGAAAACCAGTTTGACATCTTTCGGGTATTGCTCGAGCACCTGCTCGAGTAGAGGCGTCAGCCTCGCACAGTACGGTCATTGGAAGTCGCTGTAAACAGCGACCACCACCTTTGCGTCATCCGGACCCTTGAAAGGCGATCCGGAGATATCGATTTTTTTGATAAATTCGAGTGAGACCAGTTGAACCTCTTTGCCCTTATTGAGGATCAGCCGCTCACCGTCGGGTGAAACCGCTATCTTCTCGGCCGCGAAGTCGAGGTCGAGGCTCTCCTGTGGACGTCCCCAGGCATCGAGCACCTGGATCTTCCCATTTTCCTGTAGAACAAAGACCCGCTGTCCGTCGGCACTGGTCGTCATATCGATCGGGTCCGAATCGAGTTTGAGATTTCCGTTGACCTGCCATTCGACCTCGGCCGGAACGATTGCCGCCGGCAACAGGAACAGCAAGGTCAGCACACACATACGAAGCATCGTGAACCTCCTTTGCAAGGTAGAGTTAACTTTAATCATACCAGGCAGAAATAGCAACCCACGCGAGGATGATTCATGCAGCCGAAGAGTTCCGTAATCGGCCCAAAATCAATGATAAAACTGCATCAGGTCAGGCATCACCGCCGGGCTGAAGATCGGTTGCATCACCTTCTTTACCGTTTTTTTTAAGCAGACGGGCAACTATCAGGCCCAGGAAGAAAAAGAGTATGGCCAGGACCAGGGTCAAAATCCGGTGTTGATTCGTTGCCGATGCGACACCACCGAACAGGACAAAAGAGACCAGTGCCGGGATAATGCCGATGAACGTACCGATCGCAAAATCGAGCTGGCGCATCGCAGTCAGTCCGCAGGCAAAATTCACCAGATCAAACGGAAGATATATCAGGCGCATGATCAGGACGGTGACCAGGCCATTCTGGCGCAGGCGCTGGTCCCAGCGTGCCGCCAGAGAACTCTCTGATTCCCGGGCCGCGACAAGATATCGCCCGAACCAGCGGGCCAGGAAAAATGCAAAATTGGCACTCGCATTCTCACCGATAATCGTAAAGATGACTCCAAGAAACGGCCCGAAAACAAGCCCCGACGCAATCGTCAAAAGCGCTGCCGGAAAGAGGATCAGAGGACGAATTGTATAAAAAACAACGTAAATCAGGGCCGCATGCAACAACCCGAACTGTTCAAGCCAGGATTCAAGACGGTACGGGATCTGCGTCAATGGAATCCCGGACTGCCACCAGAGAACAAGGCCGGAGCAGAAGATGGCAAGCCAGATGGTGGCGAGAAGTTTCTTGATGGCGGGATGGGCATCGAAAACTGACAAAAGTCTTCCTTTTTCATACCGAAAAGCCCTGAAAAAAGGCCCGGCCTATTCGGCCGCTAACCTCGCTTTTCCGACACGGTACCTGGCAAACTGCGCGGCGGTGCGCCCGCAGCGCTTGCTTTTGTCGTGTGACCAGCGGACAGCCTCTTTCTCGAGTTGGCTGTCCCATTTCAATTCGATGCCATTTTCAAACGCCAGGTCCTGAATACACTGGCGGACGACCCGCAGGTAGTGCTCCTGGGAGAATGTCCGGAATGAGACCCAGAGCCCGAACCGGTCGGAGAGTGATATCTTTTCCTCAACCGCCTCGCCATGATGAATTTCATTGTTGACCATCTTGGCGCCAAGGTTATCGATTTCATATTCGGGGAGCAGATGCCGACGGTTCGAGGTCGTGTAAATCAGAACATTCGCCGGCGCCGCGTAAACCGATCCATCGAGTGCACTTTTGAGCATCTTGTAGGTAATTTCTCCCGGCTCGAAGGAGAGGTCATCGCAGAGCAGAACAAACCGGTAGGGGGCGTCCTTGATCTCGGCAAAAATCTCCGGCAGGTAGATCAAGTCGTTCTTGTCGACCTGGACAATGCGCAGACCTTCATCGACGTAGCGATTGAGCAGGGCCCGGACCAGCGATGATTTCCCGGTGCCGCGACTGCCCCAGAGCAGGACGTTATTGGCCGGATAACCGGCGAGGAATTGCCGGGTGTTGTTCTCTATGATCTTTTTTTGCTGATCAATCCCGAGCAGGTGATCGAGCTCGGTTTTCGACACTTCTTCAATCGGCTCCAGGTATCCGGAAAACGAGTGGCGGCGCCAGTTGGCGGCCGGACAGACCGCCCAGTCGATCGGTTCGACCGGCTTTGGCAGCAGCTGCTCAAACGCCGACAGAACCCGGTCAAGCTTGGCTATCATCTCCGGCGGCAGGGACATCAGCCCAACCTTGTCTTCTGGATCAACGCCAGATCGAGCAGAACCAGGGCAGCCATGCTTTCGATAATCGGCACTGCGCGCGGCAGAACACACGGGTCGTGTCGTCCCTCCGCTTCGAGAACGACCTCGTTGCCATTCATATCAACCGTCTTCTGGGCAATGCCGATCGTTGCCGTCGGCTTGAAGGCAACCCGAAACCCGATCGGCTCACCATTCGAAATACCCCCCTGGACGCCGCCGCTGTTGTTGGTCACC
The DNA here is from genome assembly GCA_002869615.1 of Desulfuromonas sp. Classification (NCBI taxonomy): domain Bacteria; kingdom Pseudomonadati; phylum Thermodesulfobacteriota; class Desulfuromonadia; order Desulfuromonadales; family Desulfuromonadaceae; genus Desulfuromonas; species Desulfuromonas sp. The sequence goes on from PKUH01000110.1 coordinate 134,445, forward strand.
GTCCCGAGTCGGTCGCCTTTTTTGACGAAAGGATCATTATGCTGTGAACCACGCAGCCGGGTACCGGCAAAGCCAGACCCGATCTCGAATCCTTTGGTCGCCGGAATGGAGAGCATCGCCTGGGCCAGCCGGGCTTCGAGCTTGTCAAAAACCGGCTCACCGAGTCCGACCGGAACGTTTCGACAGACACAGGTAATGATTCCGCCGAGGGAGTCTTCAGCCGCCTTGGCGTCGACAATCACCTGCTCCATTGCCCTGTCCGTTGCGGCGTCGGGACAGCGCGTGACATACGAATCAACCGTTTGCCGATCGATACCGATCAGGTCAATCTCTCCGGCTTCGACCGTGTTGATGGCGCTGACAAAGGCAACGATTTCGACGCCAAACTTTTCCCTGAGGATCTTTTCGGCAATGGCTCCGGCCGCGACCCGGCCAATGGTCTCCCGGGCGCTCGACCGGCCGCCGCCACTCGATGCATGAATGCCATATTTAGAACGGTAGGTATAGTCGGCATGTGACGGTCGCGGAATATCGGACATGCTGCCGTAATCACCGGGCCGTTGATCCTTGTTATCAACCTTGAGGCCAATCGGCGTTCCGAGGGTGCGCCCGTTTTCCGTCCCCGAAAGGATCTGCACCTGGTCCGCCTCGTTGCGCGGCGTCGTCAGGTGGCTCTGCCCGGGCCGTCGCCGGTCGAGCTGCGGCTGGATATCGGCTTCGGTTAATGAAATGCCCGGCAGGCAACCGTCAACGACGGCACCAACCGCCCGGCAATGTGATTCGCCAAAAGTCGTCACCCGAAACAGGGTGCCAAATGTACTCGACATGATCTTCTCCCCAAATATGAATGCAAGCGCATTGATGATACGTCAATCGGCCTGATCTGTACAGTCCCGGTACTCAGAACATTCCGGACTGCAGAATCAGCAGATTCAACAGACCGATCAGGAAACCGAGCAGAGCCCCGAACAGGTTGATGTAACGGAACTGTTCCTGCATTACGCCGAGAAGCAACGACTCGATTTCGAGAAGGTCGAGTCTGTTCACCTTGTCCTCAACCATCTGGCGGATGTTCAGTGCATCGACCAGCACCGGAACCTCCTTGCGCAGAACCTCGTAAATTTGCAGGAAAAATATATCCTCCAATTCCTGTCCGACATCGGACGGCAACCGGGTCACCAGACGTCCCACCTTTTTTTCAGATACCAGGATCCGAATCTCATTGCCGACAACCGTCCTGATCTGATCGGCAACCGGTTCGCTCCGGAGCAATGACAGCGCTTTTCCCTCCAGCGCCCCGATCGCCGCCATCCTGCTGCCGGAGGGCATCGCCGTATCGAGCAAGCTTGCGAATGTACGGTTGCGGATTGATTTCAAGCCTTCGTCAATAAGACCCAGCAAAGTCTCCACCGATTTTCGGCTGCGGATAATGCCAGCAGCCCGCTCGCGCAGAAAAACCCGGACACCGTCAACTTTTTCGTACGGTAACTTGTCGACGTAGCCGGCGAGCGGTTTGTCAAGAAAGCTCTCAATCCGCTCGCGCACGAGCGCCGAAACCTGACCCCGTGTTTTCTCCTCGCGCAACCAGCCGGCGACTTCCTCGCTCAACTGGTCAAGAGCGTCCGGGATTTTTACATAGAGCTTGTCGAGGTCGATAAATCCGCTGAGCAGTCCGGCGAGCCCGCCGAGGGAATCGATAAATTTTTCCAGAACTTGCCGGATGCTGGCTGCCATCCGTTTGCGGAAATCCGGATCGTACAACATTCCCCCGAACTTTTCGAGCAGCGCCGGAATTTCCCGGTCAAGCTGATCGAGCAGGAGCTTGACAAGATCCTCCGGCAAAAGCGCCCGCATCGGCTTGTCGCTTCGCAAAAGTCGCCCGGTTCTTTCATCCACGAAACGGCCGACCGCGGCGGCGACCTCAGGTGAACCGAGAAACTGGCTCAGACGCTCATCGAGGTGCTGACGCAACCGGTCGTATTTTTCCGGAGTCAGGGTCCGTTCGAGATCAAGCATGAGAAATTGATCGAGATGTTGCCGCAGGAAGATCCGCAGGTACTGGTCAAATTCGTCGCTCCTGAGATATATGACGATTATTTCCGAGAGCTTGACTCCGGCGGCATCTGCCAGTTCAAGGAATCTGGATCGAAACTCCGCCGGGACCAGGGAGACGATCGTTCCATGCTCTCGTTCGAAGAGTTGATTGAGCTTGTCCGATACGGCCGACTTCAGTTCTTTCCGGAAGGAATCCTGTTCGAGGGTCCGAACCACATCTCCACGCGTCAGCAGATGCGAACCGACCATCTCACCCATCCGGATCGCCAGCTCGCCCCGCTTGGCCGGAATAACTCCCGGGGTCATCGGCAGGCGCAGTCCGAACAACCGCCAGGCCCGTAACGGCCGGAAAAGCATCCGGATCGCAACGTAATTGGTCAGGTAGCCGATCAGGGCGCCGAGCAGAGGCGGTACGATGTAAGGTAAAAGTTCGGGCAGTGTCATAACTCTATTCCATCGCGCTTGACAGTTTGCCAGCAGTCGCTAATAATACGCCGACTTAAACGAGGTAAAAAATGGGCGATCAACTTATCCGGTTTATTTCCGGGGACAGTCAATTCAGGGTCATCGCGGCAGAAACCACTGTATTGTGCGAAAAACTCCGCCGGCTGCATGGGACCGATCCGACCGCAACGGTTGCCCTCGGCCGGCTTGCGACCGGAGCCGCTCTGCTCGGCGGACTGCTGAAAGGGAACCAGCGTCTTGCCATTGCCCTGGAGGCAAACGGGCCCCTGCAGAAGCTGCATGCCGAGACCGATGCCGAGGGCCATATCAGGGCCTCGGTCAAGTGCCCGATCGCCGGTCTGCCGCCTCGCGATAACCGCTTCGATGTCGCCAACGGCATTGGCAAAGCCGGCTTTCTCCACGTCATCAAGGACCTCGGACTGAAAGAGCCTTACCGCGGCATGGTTCAGTTGCAAACCAGTGAGGTCGGTGACGATATTGCCTACTACCTGACCCACTCCGAGCAGGTACCGTCCTCGGTGATCCTCGGTATCACCCTTGACCGGAATGCCGAAGTCGGCAACGCTGGAGGATTGATGGTTCAGGCTTTGCCCGGTTGTGCCGATGAATTGATTACAGAGCTCGAAAAGCGTCTCATGAAAATGCCTTCGCTTTCGTCCACCCTGCAGAATGGCGGTTCGATCGAAGATCTCCTCGACGATCTGTTCTTCGATATCGAATGTGGTCCTTCGGAAAGAACAGCGCTCAGCTTCCGTTGCAGCTGCAACCGGAAACAGGTCAGCAAAATCCTCGAGAACCTCGGCCGGCAGGAGCTTGAAGAAATGAGCGCCGGGGATGAAGATGTTGACGTAACCTGTGAGTACTGCCGACAGACCTATCGTTTCTCGCCAGCAGACGTTTCGTCTCTCATCGGCTGAATTTCTATTTCCAACGGGGCGCCATCCCGAACCTCAGCAGAGAGCTGAACCTGTTGTTCCGGAATACCCCGATTCGAAAAAATCCTGAGCAGCAGTTCCATTCTTTTATCCGCCAGTTGCTGATCATACTCCGGGGAATGTCCGCTTGAACGAACGACTCCGGCCGCAGTGACCTGACGGTTCGACAGCAACAGATCGATCAGCGGATCAAGAACCTCCATGCCGCCCGGCCAGGGCAGAACAGCGCCGGACGCGAACAGATTGTCATCCGGATAACTGATCATGGTCCCATCGGAACTGATGGTCGCACCCGGCAGGTTTAGCACCGCCGACCGGGTGGTCTGCATGATCGATTCAGGTGTTTCTTCTGGCGGAACGGCACAGGCAACAAGCACCAGCAACACCAGGTAAACGGAATATGTTTTTATGATCGTTATCATTATCTCGATATTATAACAAAACCGGGAGGCAGCTCACAGGTCATTTTTATCAGCCACCGAGCCAGTTTCATCCGCCGGTTCGGCAAAAGCCGGATGGCGGCGCAGGCTTCGCAGCAGGGCATCAGCGACAAAACCGTTGATCACTCCGGCGACAACCGCCATCAGCAACAGTATCGGCAACAAGTACCATAACCCGTCATGCCTGACCAGCAGCAGCCAGGCACAGATCATTTGACCAAAGGTGTGACCGGCCGCACCGAGAACCGAGACGCCAACCGCTCCGATCCGTTCGCCGGCCAGCTTCCGGCCGGTGATCATTGCCAGTGTTGCCAATACTCCGCCACTTAATGAGAGAAAAAACCGGGGCGAAATAAAAGTCCCGAGAAACAGTGAACTGACAACAATCCGGGTCAGAGTCACACTCCAGGCAGCCCGACCGTCATAAAGGAAAAGCGCGATCAGCGCGAAGATATTGGCCAGACCGAGCCGGAACCATGGGGTCGGTGACGGCAGCAGGAACTCGATGGTATGCAGGGCAATCGCCAGAGCCGAAAAGAGTGCGAGAAAAACCCGGCGCCGCTCCGTGGCCAGGCGATTCGGATCAACGACTGAGGAGGTCATAGCCTTGTCCCTTGTCAGGTTCCGCCCGCCCGGTCACTTCTATCAACAGTCGGTTCGGCACACAGGCTATAATCTCGCCAGCCCGGCTGATCGCACCCATGCCGATACAGACCTTGTAAGGGCATGGTGAAGAGAGAATCCTCGCTTTACCGTCCCGGATCTCGAGTTCGCTGACCCCGAGCGGACCCGCCAGTTCGACCCGGCGGCCGGTTTCGAGATCCGCCTTGAAAATAATCTGGTTGTCGCGGAGGACATGCAGTGTTTCACCCGGGCCGGAGAGCCCGAGAAATAGCGTCAGAACAACGCAGAGCAACAACAACAGCAAGACGATCATCCGGTCAAGCGGTGTTGTGCGCCGCCAGAGTTCATTCAGGGCCATTCGACTTTTCCCTTCAGGCCCGGTGTCGTGACCACCGATCCATCCCGGCTGACGATGATTCCGTCGGCAGAGAACCTGGCAAGCAGCGGCAGACCTTGCTCGGGGCCGAGGACAAAAACCGCAGTCGCCAGAGCATCGGCCAGCATCGCTTCACCGGCAATAACGGTTACCGCCTGACAGCTTGTCGCCGGGTAACCGCTGCGCGGATCGAGAATATGATGGTAACGAACGCCGTCCTGCTCAAAATAGCGCTCATAATCACCGGAGGTTACGACCGCGGTATCGGCCAGTTCAAGCCGCGCCAGGATTCCGTCCTTTCTTCGCGGATGCTGGATGCCGATCCGCCATCCGGTCCCGGCCCGATCACCAAGTAGCTGCAGATCGCCGCCGGCATTGACGCTGGCATGACGCACGCCGGCAGCCGCCAATATTTGAATAGCTCGATCGATAGCGTACCCCTTGGCGACCCCGCCGAGGTCAATGGCAAGCTGCGCCTGCCGCTTGACCAGCGTATCATCGACGATCGTCAATGCTCCGGGTCCGGTGCCGACGAGGGCCCGGTCAATCTCCGCTTTGGTCGGCACCTGCGGGTTCCCTTCGGCGAAGCCCCAGAGCCGGACCAGGCGGCCGAGACCGGCATCAAAGGCTCCTGCGCTTGCGCTGGCGACATTGATTGAGGTCTGCAGGACTCTGCGCAGATCGGCCGAGACGGTCCGCTGTTTTTTAGCCAAGGACAAAAGACTGACTTCGCTGTCGGGCCGGTGCGGCGACATCAAGGCTTCGATCCGTTCAATTTCGGCAAAGGCGGCCGTTACCGCTGCATCGAATTGTTCAGCATCGGGATCGAGGATTCGGATTTCGGTGACCGTCCCCATCAGGAGTCGGGTACGGACAAGCGGACCGTCCGTGCCGGGCAGCAGCAAGCTGACAACAGCAACAAACAGGAGAATACCGAGAAGTGTAATAGCCGGACGGATCACGGGTCACGCTTCTTCATTTTCAACAATTTCACCGATCAGGTCGTATTCGGAGGAATCGGTAACCCGCAGTGGCACGATGTCGCCAATATCGGCCTGGCCGGCAGTAATGTAGACCTGGCCATCAACTTCCGGTGCCTGGCGGATTGATCGTCCACGCAACAGCAGGTCGGTCTCTTCGCTATATCCCTCAACCAGGACCGGATCGATCCGCCCGACCATTGCCCGGTTTTTGGCAAAAGCGACACGGTTTTGCGCTTTCATCAACTTGTGATAGCGGGCCCGTTTGATCCGAACGGGAATCTGCCCTTCAAGTGCCGCGGCGGCCGTCCCTTCTTCGCGCGAATAGCGGAAGACACCAACCCGTTCAAAATGTCCCTCCTTGACAAAGTCAAGAAGCCTGGCATATTGCGCGTCACTTTCTCCCGGGAAGCCGACGATGAACGAGGTCCTTAACGTTGCCTCCGGCATCCGTTCACGAATACGATTCAGCAATTTGCGAATACCCGTCTCGCCAATGCGCCGATTCATCATCGTCAGCACCTGATCGTCGATATGCTGCAACGGGATATCGAGATATTCACAAATTTTTTCTTCACTGGCAATCAGATCAAGCAGCTCGTCACTGATGCCGTCCGGGTAGGCATAGAGCAGGCGCAGCCATTTCAGATCTGTAATCTTCACGAGTTCGCGCAGCAGTTGTGCGAGGGATGTGCCATCATTCAAATCATTGCCATAAGCGGTGACATCCTGGGCAATCAGGTTAATCTCCTTGACGCCTTCGGCGACCAGTCGTTCGACTTCGGCAAACACCGATTCGATCGTTCGGGATCGCAGGTTTCCGCGCAGGCTCGGGATAACGCAATAGGAACAACAGTTTGAACACCCCTCGGCAATCTTGACGTAGGTCGAATAGAACGGCGAGGAGCGGAGTCGCGGTGTCTCGTGATCATAGAGATAATCCGGCAGTTCGAAGGACAACCCGGCGGCGTTCCCACCGCCCTGGCCCAGGATTTCGGCAATACGGGGCGCGTCACCTGTCCCCATAAAGATGTCGACTTCCGGCAGTTCTGCAGCCAGGTCATTCTGGTAGCGTTGCGGCATACAACCGGAAACCACCAGGAGTTTGCAATTGCCACTGTTCTTGTGCTCCGCAACATCAAGAATCGTATCGATCGACTCTTCCTTCGCTTCATCGATAAACGAACAGGTATTGACAATAATAATATCGGCGACCGCTTCATCGGTCACTATCTCGTACTGGTCTGCCGGCAGGTGCCCGAGCATCACCTCGGCATCAACCAGGTTTTTCGGACAACCGAGACTGACCAGGCTGATCTTCTTTTTCGCCACTTAATTGTTACCTTTCTGCAACCGCTGCAAAGCTTCAAGCAGCGCCATGCAAAACAAAGCGCCCCGGAGTAAAACAACAGCCGGGGCGCTTAAAAATGACTGCCATTTCTGTTCAATAACCCATGCGATGGCCTTCCGGTCTGACCACGTCAACCCCGGCAGGCATCATGAAATCAAAGTTGAGCGGTGAGACACCTCGGTTCAACCGGACCCGGTTTTGATCAAAGACAATCTTCGTCGTATTTTCGCTTGTATCGACCGCCCTGGTTGAGACAATCGGAAAGGTGCGACCGGTCAACCCGGAGCCAGCATATTCGTTCACCGCCCGCCGATCAACAACGACCTCAAGCTCACGGAACATCGTTGTTGTCGTTTTCGGTGTCAGCTTCAGCACATAGTTGCCATCGTCATCCCGGTTCGGCGAAGCCCAACGCACCAGAAAATCACGCGAAAGGTTGCCAAGACCGGTCAGAAACGTCAGCGGATCCTGTGATCTTGCCTGCGAAACCCGGCTGACATCCGACTCGATCACCTGGTTGTTCTCGGGGATATAAACCCACATTGTCCGACCATCCGAAACAATTTCCTGCCGGGTCGGGAAATCATACTCCCAGCGGAACTTTACCAGAGGGACGGTTGATGTCGACTGGCGATCAAACTGAAGCGTCACCCGGCCACTCCCCTGCTGTTTTCGGTCGAGTGAAGCGATCCCCGATTCCTGGGAGAATTCGGTTTCGACGTCATGGATTGCATCGGCCGAAGGCGTATCAACCCGGAATGGGACCTCCAGAGTCTCGACAACCTCTCTTACGGTCGCCGCCCGGGCCAGCGGCGAAAGCAGCAACATCAGGGATACGAATATGACAAGATTTTTCATATAAGCCATCTTAACCTCCCTCAGCAAGGTTCTAATAGTTTTTCTCTTTTTGGCCTTCGCGAACCGACTTAACTGTAACTCTACCCGATGCCAGATCAAAAACCAGTGTTCGGCCAAAGTTACCGCCAACATCTTCAGCGACCAGCGGGATGCACAATTCGGCCAGCTTTGAGCGGGCGCAGGAAATATTTCTCTGGCCGATCGATTCTCCTGCCCAGGCCTGCAGTGCCTCAAACATATTGGCGCCACCGAAAATCTTTGCCTGAAGACGCGCGACAACGGCTCCTTCTGCCACCAACGCATCGACTAACAGACCGATCGATGCATCAACGAATTTGCTCATGCGGGACGTATCCATTCCGGGCCGTGGTGACGGTAGCAACGTATGGGCCATACCGCCGATTTTCAGCTCCGGGTCATAGAGAGTAATCCCGAGGCAGGAACCGAGACCGTAGGTCACGAGTTCATTCGGCGCACTTGCGATTCTGAACTCGGAAATTCCGACGCGCTCACGCCCGGTCATTCACTCCCCCTACAGCAGTGGTAATCACCTCAAGCGATGTCGGATCGGGCATCAGAAAAAAATGCCCGCGGATAATCTGTTCTTCCAGGCCGTTGCCATGAAATTCGGTCTCGATCATCAACGCCTGATTCCCCTCTTCACTCAATTCGATCAGGAGAAAATCGATGATCGATCCGGCCATATCGTTGGCAAACAGCGGAATCGACGGAATCAGGCTCAGATTGAGCAGACTGCCCATCGCGCCGAGGTAGGCCGATGCCAGAATATTTCCGACCTCTTTGATCGTCGAGATTCCTATTTCATCAAAAACACCATCGACCGGTGCTTGCCCCAGAAGCCGCGACACCATCCGCTTGGCACTTTCCATCGGAAAGACCAACAGGATATTGCCGCAGGCGTCACCCCGGACCTGCAAGGTGATCCCGACAACAACCTGCTCCGGACCGCCCATCAGGTCGGGAACTTCGACGATGTCAGCAACGGTCACCCGCGGTACATGGAGGTATATTGTTTCGCCGACCATCTGCGAAAGAGCCGTCGCGGCATGCCCCATTCCGACATTGCTGATTTCACGTAAGGCGTCGAGATGTTCTTCTGTCAACTGCTTGAAAGTCATGCACTCTCCTCGACCTCTGAAAAAGAGAATTGTTCCGTTTCAACCTCAAACAAAACCTGGGGATCGAGGATGAAAATTATTTTCCCTTCACCGGTGATCGTGGCGCCACTTACACCGGCAAGTTGACTCAACGGCGTCACCAGGGTTTTGACAAAAGCCTCCTGTTGACCGGAGAGCCGGTCGACGATTAAACCAACCTTGCGACCCTGAATCTCACTGATGACGAGATGCATTGTCGCAGCCTCATGCTCCTGCAGATGCAACAACCGGTTGAGTGAATAGAGCGGAATGACTTCGTCGTCGAGCGGATATATCCTCTGCTTCCCGGACAACTGAACCTCATTTGAGCCAAGGTCGAGTGTCCTCAGAACACGGGTGACCGGGATCCCGAGTGTCTGGCCATCACATTCGACCAGTAAAATTTTAATAATGGCGATCGACAGCGGCAACTTCATGAGAACACGCGTCCCCTCGCCCCGTTTCGACGCAATCTCGAGCATGCCGCCGAGGCTCTCTACCGCTGATTTGACCACATCCATACCGACACCGCGGCCGGAAGTTTCGGTTATCTGCCCAGCCGTGGAAAAACCGGGATAACAGACCCACTGAAAAATTTCGCGATCGGTCAGGGCTTTAATCTGGGCCGGCTTGAGGAAGTTCTTCTCATTCAACTTTTTTCGAACTGAAGCCGGGTCGATACCACGGCCATCATCGGAAACCTCGATCAGGGCCAGGTCCTTTTCGCGCCAGGCCCGAATCTGAACTGTTCCCTCCTTTTCGATACCGTGGTCAATCGCATTCCGAACCATATGAACAAGCGGATCGGCCAGGTCTTCCAGAATTGCCCGGTCAAGTTCGACATCATCGCCGATAATTTCAAGTTTGACCTTCTTGTCGCTTTTGCGGCACTGGTCCCTGACCAGACGGGGCAGATTGGCAGTGATGCTTTCAAGCGGAGTCATCCGGACCTGAAGGACATGATAATGGAGATCGGTGACCAGGCGGGTCAGCAGGTTCAGGCCGCTATCGATATCGTTCCACTCCTGAGAGCGGGCCGCAGATTGCAACATGTAACGATTGGTAATTAACTCTCCGGTCAGGTTGACAAACTTGTCGAGCAAGGCGGTCCGGACCCGGACGGTTCGTAGATCTTCATCACGCCGATTCGAGCGCCCTTCCTGACGCCGATCACTACCGAATGAAACATTGGCGATGTCCGGCATGGCTGATATTTTTTGCGCAATAATTTCTTCGGAGACATCACTCTGCAGCCAGGCTGTAACCTGTTTGACGGCAAGCCCCTGTTTCATTTCCTCTTCACTCGGGTCGCAAGACCCGATTCGGCCAAACTCCTTCAGGGCCTCCAGAGCGAGAATGGCACGTGCCGCCGGCGCCGGAACATCTTCGGCAAGATCAATCAAAACCTTAAAAACCGGACCCGACTCCTCACTTGCATCATCGTTGACTTCAGGTTGATTACCTGATGACTCGCCGGCAGCTTCCGACACAACCAGAAGATCTTCTCCCCCCTCGGCCATAAAAGCAGTAACATCCTGTTCCGGTTCCTCAGCTTCAATATTGGCAAGCAACCCTTCCAGCAGATCGATTCCGGCCAGCAACCGATCAACTGCCGGTTCGGGAACAACACCGGATTTTCGAAAATTGTCGAGGAAGTCTTCGAGATGATGGGCCAGAGTCGCCGTATTTTCAAAACCCATTGAGGCCGCCATCCCCTTGATCGAGTGGGCCTCGCGAAAAAGGGCATCAATGCCCTCGCGGTCAGAGGGATTCTGCTCCAGCGCGATGGTGAGCTGACTCATTCTTTTGAGATGTTCCTTCGATTCCGACAGGAACAACTCCTGGTATTTCGACATGTCCATGGTGGACCCCGAGCGTTTCAGTGAAATCCGGGTTCAAATCGCCCGGAAACTACGAACCGAGAACACGGCGGACAACGTCAAGCACCCGCTCTTCTTTAAACGGTTTTACAATAAAATCCTTGGCGCCGGCCTGTACTGCCTCGACAACCAGTGCATCCTGACCGAGGGCGCTGCACATCACGATACAGGCATCCGGATCTGAACTACGGATATCCCGGAGCGCCTCGATGCCGCTTTTCAACGGCATAACAATATCCATGGTGACCAGGTCAGGTTTCAGTTCGGCATATTTCGCAATAGCTTCTTCGCCATTAGCGGCCTCGCCAACGACCTCATGTCCGGCCTTGGTGAAAATATCCTTGAGCATGTTTCGCATGAAAAGGGCGTCATCGACGACCATTACCCTTACTGCCATTGTATCCTCCAATATTATAACGTTTCCAAGCTACTCAGGAGACTTGGGAGATCCAGCATATTGATCATTTTTTCTTCGTAACTGTAAAGCATCCGGATATGAAGATCCTTCTGTTCTTCCTGCTGACAGGTCAGTAACATTTCCCGGTTGAGCGGCACGATCCGATGTATTGCTGTAACCCCCAGAGCCAGCGCTTTCTGTCCAATCGGCAGAACGATTACACGTTGGCCATAGGCATCATCAGCCAATCCCATATAGCGGCTCAGATCGAGAACCGGGACTATATTACCGTGAAAGTTGATCGCGCCGAGAATCGACCTGGGAGCCCGCGGCACATAATTGAGCTCCGGTGCTTCGACAATCTCCTGCAGATCGTCAACTTCCAGCCCGAACCATTCATCGGCCAGTCGAAAAACCAGAACAAGATCCATCACGCACTCGGCAGATCATCCCCGAGTCGGAAGCGCTTGACGTTTTCCGCCAGGGTCTGGGCATAGGTTGCAAGTTCCTGGGCCGACTCGGCCATTTCACTCATTGCCGCCGACTGCTCTTCGGTTGCAGCTGAACCTTCTTCAGTCGCCGCCGCATTGTCTGAAACAACCTGGGAAATCTCCTCTATTGCCTCGACCATTTTATTGGCGCCCTCGATCTGCTGACGTGACAACTCAGCAATACTGGTCGCCTTCGACTGGGTATTGACGGCCGTCTCAATAATCTCTTCAAATGCACTGTTGGTTTCATTGATTGCCTTGCGGCCTTCATCCATCTCCTGAATATTGTTGCGTAACGAAACCTCGACATTTTGCCCTTCACCCTGAACCTGGCCGATCAACGTCGTAATTTCTTCAGCTGATTCGGTGGTCGAATCGGCTAGCTTCCGGATCTCTTCGGCGACGACAGCAAAGCCGCGGCCGTATTCTCCGGCCCGGGCCGCCTCGATAGTCGCATTCAGAGCAAGTAGATTGGTTTTCTGGGCAATGCCGTTGATCACCTCAACTATTTTCCCGATTTTGCCAAGCTGGTGACCGAAATTCACCACCTGTTCACCGCTGCGCTCGACATCCTGAAGAATCTGCAGCATCCGCTCCAGGGTCTGACGCGACTTTTCGCCACCCCCCTTGGCCGTCTGCGCGGTGATATCAACCGCGTCAGAAACCTTTTTCGAAGAGGATGCGACCAGTTCGGTATTGACCGCCATCTCCTTGATCAGACGGGATGCTTTTTCAACGGTCTCGGCCTGGATTTCGGCCCCGCGACTGATCTGTTCAACGGTATTGGCAAGTTCATGGCTGGAGGCTGTCATCTCTTCCGATGTTGCCGAAAGCCCCTGGGCAGAGTCACTGACCCGGACCGAAGCATCACGGACTCGACCGACCAACTCCCGGAGGTTGGCATTGACCCGATTCAATGAATCCGCCAGGTCTTCCGTTTCATCGGCGAATCGCGACTCCTTCAACGTTATGGTTTGCGAAAGATCGCCGTTGCTGATCCGTTCTGCGGCCATCGTCAGAACTTTGATATTGCCGGTGAACGCTTTGGAGAAAAGTGATCCGAGAACCAGACCGACGAGAATGGCACCACCGGTCGAAACCAGCTGTTGCCAGACTTCGGCAATTCCGATCCTCGGAACCAGTAGGTTCAGAACCACAATGGAAGCAACGACAAAAATAAACCCCATGATGAATTTGTAGGTGATTTCGACACGCATCGCTCAATTCCTCCAGTCAATTCCTTATGACAAGCCGTTTGCGTTTGTACTTAAAACCGCTCCGGGCCAAACTCATTTTCAATGCAACGATAAATCCGCTCAACCGGATATTCCGATCGGAATATATGCCGGGCCGATCCGACCAGGGTTTCAGCACGTCCGAGGACGAGGAAACGATCCGGACCGAGGGCCCGGGCAAATCTGTCGAGGATCTTCGCTTGCTCTTCCCTGGAAAAATAAATCATAACATTCCGGCAGAGTATCAGGTCCGCAGCCGGATAGTCGCTATTTTTCAACACATCGTGCGACCGGAACTCAACCCGCTGGCGAATCTCCTCGGTTAACTGGAAACGGGTACTCTCGACCCTCTCGAAATAACGCTCGCGCACTATGTCCGGTACTTCGGCCAGACGCTGGGCGTCATATTCGCCAGATTCGGCCTTTTTCAGAATCGGCCGGCTGATATCGGTGCCCAGGATGCTGACTTCAACATCATCAGTGACCATCTCGTGCAGGAGTAAAGCCAGCGAGTAGGGTTCTTCACCACTTGAGCAACCGACGCTCCAGATCCGCAATTGTTTCCGCCCGGTCTGCCGGGCCGCGGCAAGCAACTCGGGAAAAATCTTTTCTTCCAGGACCCGGTAAGTCGACGGATTCCGGAAAAAATGCGAAACATGAATCGTCAGAACGGCCAGAAGTGCATCAATTTCATCATTATCCGCATCGAGCAGTTCGACGTAGTTGGCCGAGCTTCTCAACCCCTTGGCCCGAACCCGGCTGGCAATGCGTCGCTTGATGCAACGATCCTTGTAACTGCCGAGATCAAAAGCCCGGCGCGACAGCAGAATCCGAACAACCTCCTGAAAGTCCTCGTCAGTAAAATCGGCGCCGACAAACGGGGCCTTGCCCTCCGTGCCGAACGATTCCCGGTCCGTCATCCCGCTCCTGCCAACTGGCTGATGCCGTGAAGACACGGAACCGTCCAGTATTATTGCCTATTTCTCTTTTGAAAGCAAAAACTATCGCTGTTTAAGTTAGTTCGCACAAGGATACATGATTATCCTGTTTCTGGAAAGTGTTTGTAGCCGCGCTTCGCCGGCAGGGGGATGACTCCATCCGGCCCGTAAACCTTCAATTCCGAATGCCTTTCAACAATGCTGCCAATCCGGCCGATCGGCACGCCGGTTGATGCTGCAATATCGTCGATCATCGGTAAAGCTGAAGGGGGGGCGGTAAAGAGAAGTTCATAGTCTTCGCCGCCGGCCAGGGCAAGATCGATCAGAGAGGCATTGTTTGTCAACGCCGAACGGAAGGATGAAGAAAGCGGCAGCAGGTCAAGCTTGAGATCAGCACCAACCCCGGAAGCGGAGAGGAGGTGTTCAAGGTCACCGAGCAGGCCGTCCGAAATATCGATCATCGCTGTCGGGATATCACCGGCCGCGAGCCGGCGGCCGACTTCAACTCTGGCGGTCGGGTCAATATGCCGTTGCAACAGCTGCTCCTCCGGCGTCTGGCCGGAGAAAAGCTGCTGCAACGCCAGAGCACTGTCACCGACCGTACCGGTCACGCAAACAGCGTCACCAACTTCAGCGCCGTCTCGACCGACCCAGGCGGCCTCTGCGGCAACTCCATAAGCAGTAACTGACAGCGTCAAACCGGAGGCCGAGCGACAGGTGTCGCCGCCGGCAAGAGTGATTCCATAGCCGGAACAAGCCGACAGGAACCCGTCAAGTAAATTTTCAAGATCGGCAATCGTAAGCAGGTCGGGGATGGCCAGAGAGAGAAACAGAAACCGGGGTTCCGCCCCCATGGCGGCGAGGTCACTGACGTTGACGGTTACCGCCTTGCGGCCGAGAGCATTTAAACCGATCCACTCCCTTTTGAAATGGACTCCCTCGGTCAGCAGATCCGTCGTTATCAACTGAACCTCACCCGGGCCAATTGTCGTCACGGCACAATCATCACCGATGCCACGAATCAGGCATTCCGAAGAGCCGCATCGACTCTTCAGAAACCCGATTATGCTGAATTCATCGCGGCCAGCCAGCTTCATGCCTTCTCTTTCAGTGCCGCATCGAGGACCTCTTCGATCCGGCCGGCGTAAACAAAGCTGATTTTTTTCCGTAAATGCGCCGGGATCTCTTCCAGATCCTTGCGATTCTTCTCCGGGATAATAATCGTTTTGATCCCGGCCTGTACCGCCGCCAGAACTTTCTCCTTCAAGCCACCGATCGGCAGGACCTTGCCGCGCAGGGTAATCTCACCAGTCATGGCCACGTCCTTGTCAATCGGCCGTCCTGACAAAGCCGATATCAGCGCCGTCGCGATCGTAATCCCGGCACTCGGCCCGTCTTTCGGGATGGCCCCGGCCGGAACATGCACATGAATATCGGATTTTTCGAAAAAATCTTCTTTAATTCCGAGTTCTTCGGAGTGGGCACGGGCAACCGAAAGTGCGGCCTGCGCACTCTCCTTCATGATTTCACCGAGATGACCGGTCAGGGTCAACTTCCCCGTCCCTTTCATCGGGCGAACTTCAACGTAGAGGACTTCACCACCCGCTTCGGTCCAGGCAAGACCATTGGCGAGTCCTATTTCATTCTCGGTCCGCTCCTCTTCCGGCAGAAAGCGGGCCGGACCGAGAAAACGACCGATCGATGCCACATTGATCATCACCCTCGACTTTTTCCCATCGGCAAAACGACGTGCAACCTTGCGGCAGACCGCTCCGATTTCCCGTTCAAGGTTTCGCAACCCCGCTTCCATGGTATAGCCGGTGATAATCTTGCGCAGAGCGTTGTCGGAGAAGTCGAGGTCTTTTTTGTGCAGACCGTTCTCATCGATCTGGCGCGGCACCAGGTATTGCCTGGCGATCGCCAGCTTTTCTTCAGTTGCGTATCCGGCCAACCTGATTATTTCAAGACGATCGCGCAATGCCGGGGGAATCGTTTCCAGGATATTGGCCGTCACAATAAACATCACCCTGGAGAGATCAAACGGCTGATTAATATAGTGATCGGAAAAGGCATGGTTCTGCTCCGGGTCGAGCAACTCCAGCAGGGCTGCTGACGGATCTCCACGAAAATCACTTCCGACCTTGTCGAGTTCATCAAGCATGAACACCGGGTTGTTGCTGCCGGCCTGCTTGACCCCCTGAATAATACGCCCCGGCATTGCCCCGACATAGGTCCGGCGATGCCCACGTATTTCAGCTTCATCGCGAATCCCGCCAAGGGAAATACGCACAAACCTGCGGCCGAGGGCCCGGGCGATCGATTTGCCGAGACTGGTCTTGCCCACCCCGGGAGGACCGACAAAACAGAGCACCGGCCCCTTGAGATTCTTCTTCAGTTTCCGCACCGCCAGGAACTCCAGAATCAGTTCCTTGACCTTTTCGAGGTCGAAGTGGTCTTCATCAAGTACATTACGTGCTTTTATCAAATCAAGGCTGTCTCGAGTCGAATGACTCCACGGTAGATCGAGTAGCCAGTCGAGATACGTCCTGACCGTTCCGTACTCAGCAGCTTCCGGATGCATCGATTCGAGACGGCGAAGCTGTTTTTCGATCTCGCTTTCGATCTCCTCCGGTATTTTAACCTTACCGAGACGCTCTCGCAGTTCCGCGACATCTTCTGCCCGCGGGTCACTTTCGCCAAGTTCGGCCTGAATCGCCCGCAACTGCTCGCGCAAAAAGTATTCACGCTGCGAACGCCCCATCTCCTCCTTGGCCTGGCTCTGAATCTCGCTCTGCACCGAAGCGAGCTCGAGTTCCCGGGCCAAAAGATCCTTGATCTTTTTAAGCCGCTGAACCGGATCACTGATTTCGAGTATATTCTGCGCCTCTTCGACCCTGAGACCTATATTGCTGGCGACCAGGTCGGCCAGACCGCCCGGCTGTTCAATATTGCCAAGAACACTCATAACATCGGGCGGCATGGTCTTACCGAAGTTTGAAATTTGGGTCAATTGTTCCCGTACGGTTCTGACCAGGGCCTCCATTTCAAGGTCAGGTTCGGTGGACGACTCTTCCGTGATTCCGACAAGTCCGACCGAAAAATGCGGTTTATCATCAATGAAACGGGTGATTTTTGCTTTCGACACACCCTGCACAAGAATCTTGATCCGTCCATCGGGCAGCTTGAGCATACGCATAATCATCGCCACCGTGCCGGTCGGATAAATATCATCCTGACCCGGATCTTCAACTTCGACATCGCGCTGCGCCGCCAGAAAGATCTGCCGATCACCGGCCAGGGCAGCGTCGACCGCCGAAATCGATTTTTCGCGGCCGACAAACAAAGGCAGGATCATGTAGGGAAAAACAACGATGTCACGAATCGGCAAAAGCGGCAATGTCTCTGGGACGGTGCCGGGGATGCCCTCTTCAACCTGTTGTGCCAAAAGTAACCTCCATCAGCAATTGGATTCCAAATCAGTACTATCCTGCACGTCGGGGCTGTCAAGTAACCGGCCGACCCTCAAGGTGTCGGCTCGGAAACAGTAAAATTATAACTCACCCGCGCCGATTCCAGACCATTTTCATCAAAACTTTTCTCGATAAAGCTTGCCCGGTTTTTGTAATCAACGAGATAAAGAGTCGTGGCTCGGGTACCATATTTTTCACCTCTGATGAAACGGGCGGAAAGCATCCGCTCCCACTCGATACCGACTCCGGTATCTGGCAGATCGGCATCATCGGCCTGCGATCGATCCGCCAGGATGGCAAAAAGCTCTTCCGGATCGGTCGAGCCAGCCGCAACCCATCTTTCAAAGTCGGCCCTGGTTCCGACAACCTTCGGCCAGGGAGTATCAAGCCAGCCATTACTTAGACCGTAGATTCCGGCACAAATTTTCCTCGAGCCGCCGCCGGTATTGGAAAAATAAAAGGTTTGCTTCAGGTCACCGGCAATAAAATTGAGTCCAGCATAGTGGCCATCGTCTTCTTCGAGAAAGGCATGAAATGCTTCCAGGCCGATACCATCTTCGAGAAAACGCCGCACCAACTCGCCACGCGAGCGCCGGCTGTAACGTCGATGATGAAAATCACGATAGTTGGTCACCACCGCCCAGCGACCGGAACGATTCACTCCGAACCAACTGCCGCCCCGTTCAAGGTCGCGACCGGCCAGAAGGTCGGGAGCATCTTCCCAGAATCGCGCCGGTTCGGTCGGACGATTATAAAATTCGTCCCGATTTTCGGCAAGGACAAGACGGTATTCCGGATGGCTCTCTATCGCCAGGGCAAGCAGGCACATACTGTCAGTGTTACAGATTCCACGGGTTTTGCAAAGAACAGATTCGGGGGGAATAAAAAAGGTTCTTCGCAGATTAGAGTGAATACAATGTTAGACTCATCCTTCAGCTGGATCAGAACAGGCAAGAAAAGTCTGGAGCCGGTCGTTTGATACCGGCAGTCTTGATTGGTTGGATAGGTCGGATAGGGACACTTCCCGAAGTTCAGGGAGGTGTCCCCTCAAGACAGAAGATGGAAGAACCGCGCGGTCGCGGCCGCGCACTCC
The DNA here is from genome assembly GCA_002869615.1 of Desulfuromonas sp. Classification (NCBI taxonomy): domain Bacteria; kingdom Pseudomonadati; phylum Thermodesulfobacteriota; class Desulfuromonadia; order Desulfuromonadales; family Desulfuromonadaceae; genus Desulfuromonas; species Desulfuromonas sp. The sequence continues at coordinate 153,190 of PKUH01000110.1, forward strand.
GCCATACTCTTTTATTAAGCCATAAAATGAGTATGCAGAAAACGGCTCCCTTGCAGGGGGCTTTTTTGTCCGGTCTGAATTATTTCTGTTCAACTTTGCTGCCAGGGAGTTCGCCTCGAGGCGAACGCGGTTCGTCGCTGTGGCAGTTGCGGTTGGGCTACGGTTTAGTGATACGCGCCAAAATAAGGCGACCTCAAGAGCAAAGGGGGCAAGTCAAAATTATCAATGGATTCCCCCTTCGGCTACTTCGGCGAGCTCAGTACAAGATAACTCAGGACAGGCAAGAAAAGTAAAATGGTATTTGGGTGAGACCCTTTGTTCCCGATAAAACGCGATGAACCTTTTTTTACTGACAACTAATCTCTGACTACTGAAGACCCCCTTTAACCGGTAATCTCGCCTTTGGTAAAGACCGCCTTCAATACCTGTCCGGCACCAGTGACATTCTCCTGAGCACCCTCCTGGCGATCGACCAGGGTGACGATCCCGAGAACTTCCAACCCCTCTTCCTGGGCCCGCTCGACCGCTTTCATCGATGAACCGCCGGTCGTGGTGACATCTTCGACGATCACAACCCGGGATCCGGCCGGCAGGTTCTTGCGACCTTCCAGCCACTGACCGGTGCCGTGCCCTTTCTGTTCCTTGCGGATAATAAAGGCATGCACGGGCGACCCTTCGAGAGCGGCGGCGATCGAAGTCGCCGTCGCAATCGGGTCAGCACCGAGGGTCAGGCCGCCGACCCCGTCGATCGGACCGTCGAAGGTTTTGACGATATCCCAGAAAGCCTTGCCGACCAGCAGGCCACCGGTTTTATGCAGGGTTGTCTGCTTGCCGTCGAAGTAGAAATTGCTTTTGCGGCCGGAAGCGAGGGTGACTTCACGCTCCTCATAAGATAACTCCCGGATAATACCCATCAACTCGTTACGTTCTTCAACAGTCATTTTCAACTCCTTGGATAAACATCAATATGTAGAATGTAAGACTTTGATTTAATTAAAAAAGACCGAGCTGGCTATCTGACTTTAGCCGGGGAAACCGGACCGGATAGTCACCGGTAAAACAGGCGTCACAGAAGCTGCAACTCTCTTTGCGATGCAGGCCGGCCGCCGCGTGCATCCCTTCCGGTGCAAGGTATCCGAGACTGTCGGCCGTGATGTACCGGGCGATCTCGTCAACGTTGTGCGAAGAAGCGATCAGTTCCTTGCGGGTCGGCGTATCAATCCCGTAAAAGCAGGGGTAGGACGTTGGCGGACTCGATATCCGGACGTGCACTTCCTTGGCCCCGGCATTGCGCACCATTTTGACGATTTTACGTGATGTGGTGCCGCGAACAATCGAATCATCGACAACGATGACCCTCTTCCCCTCGATCACGTCACGCACCGGATTGAGTTTGATCTTGACGCCGAAATGCCGAATCGACTGGGCCGGTTCGATAAAGGTACGGCCAACATAATGATTACGAATCATCCCGAGCTGGAACGGTATCCCCGACTCTTCGGCATACCCGATTGCCGCCGGCACCCCGGAATCGGGGACGGCCATAACGACATCGGCCTCGACCGCATGCTCACGGGCCAGCTGACGCCCGAACTCCTTGCGCACCCTGTAGACCTGCTCGCCAAAGATCGTGCTGTCCGGGCGGGCAAAGTATATATATTCGAAAATACAGGGCGATGGCTCGACCTGGTCGAACGGTCTGAACGACTTCAGGCCATGCTTGTCGATCACCACCAGTTCACCCGGCTCAATTTCGCGAATAAACTCGGCCTCAATCAAATCGAAAGCGCAGGTTTCGGAAGCGATCACGTAAGCACCATCAATCTTGCCGAGACAAAGCGGTCGAAACCCGTTCGGATCGCGCGCCGCAACAAGGCGGGTTTCGGTGAGAAAGACGAGACTGTAAGCCCCCTTGACCTGTTTCAGCGCCTCTACGACCCGGTCCGGGAGTGAATCGGCCTGTGAACGGGCAAGCAGGTGAATAATACATTCGGTGTCGGCAACGGTTGAAAAAATGGAGCCGGCCTGTTCGAGTTCATTACGACACTCACGGGCATTAACCAGATTGCCGTTGTGGGCGATGGCAATACTGCCGCGATGATAGTCGACGAGGATCGGCTGACAATTCTTGACGTCAGTTCCGCCCGTCGTCGAATAACGGACATGCCCGATTGCAGATTTTCCGGGCAGATTGTCAAAGATCGTATCATCCTTGAAAACATCAGAGACCAGGCCATAGGCCCGGTGCGAGCGGAGTTTGTTGCCGTCCGACGCAACGATACCGCAACTCTCCTGGCCGCGATGCTGCAGGGCATAAAGCCCGAGATATGCCAGGTTGGCCGCTTCCGGATGGCCAAAAATCCCGAAAACACCACACTCATCCTTGAACTTATCGAACATTCTGAAGGAACTCCCTGCCAACAGAGTTGTCGGCATCACTATGAAAGGTTTGAGCGAATACTAACATAGACCTTGATTGAAATAATAGATGCTAGAGTAATATCTGACGAATAAAATCGACACCATTTTTATACAGGGTCAAACCCATCCCCTCTTCCGGCAAATCCGGCTCCCTGGTCCAGCGTGGATGATGCGTTCGGTGGGTAAATGCTTCGGGATGTGGCATCAGGCCGAACAAGCGGCCGCTCGCATCGCAGATTCCGGCTATCGCGTTGAGGGAACCGTTGGGATTAAGCGGATATTCCATGGTTGATTCACCATCGGCGGTACTGTAACGGACGGCGGCCAGATGGCCGGCTTCGATCGCCGTCAGGGTTTCATCTGACGCCAAAAACTTCCCCTCGCCATGGCGCACGGGAAAGTAGAGCGTATCCTGACCTTTGGTGTAGATGCAGGGTGACGCCGGATCGGCCTTGAGATAGCACCAGCGATCCTCGAACTTGCCGCTGTCATTAAACGACAGGGTCGCCGACTGTGATTTATAATCCCCGGCGATAGCCGGCAGCAGCCCCATCTTAACCATCAACTGGAAGCCGTTGCAGACCCCCATGACCAGTTTGCCTTCGCCTATAAAACGTTGCAACTGATCGGCGAGCTTCTCTTCGGAACCACTGATAGCGGCGTGGCGAAGGCGATTGGCTCCAGCCTTGGCTCTACCGAGATCGTCTCCATCAAGGAAGCCACCGGCCAGGTGCAGAAAATGGTAATCATCAAGCGAGCACCGGCCCGACAGTAATTCGGCGATATGGACGATGTCGTTGACATCACTGCCGGCGAGGCGGCAGGCGTTTGCAACTTCGCGCTCACAGTTGGTGCCGTTACCTGAAATGATGATGCTCTTGACAACCTTGCTCATATCATAACTCCCTGAGAGGCTCTTGCCAGGCCTCTTTAAGGTCTTCCAGTTTTGACTTGACCAGAATCTCGCCGCGCAATCCGGTCACCAGTAATTCCTGTTCCCTGGTAACCTCACCGATAAGGGAGCAGGACTGGCCGGCGAACAGCTCTTCAAAAGCTACCGAGTTCTTCGGATGCACGGACACCAGTAATCGGCTTTGCGATTCCGAGAAAAGCAGACGATCTTCACGCATGCCGGCAGCAACTTCAACTTCGCGCAGATCAGCCCGGATACCGTAACCGCCGGCAAAAGCGGTTTCGGCGAGGGCAACCGCGAGGCCGCCATCGGAAAGGTCGTGACAGGAGGCGATCAGCTGCTGGTCCTGTGCCTTGTTGACGGCACGATAACGGTGCATTGCGCTTGCGGCATCAACTTGCGGCACGTTGGCACCAAGGCAGCCTTGCATATCGTAATATTCCGACCCGCCGAGTTCATCAGCCGTCTGACCGAGCAGATAGACCAGGTCACCGGGGCGCTTGGCATCCATGGTGACTGCCTTGCGGATGTCTTCGATCTTGCCGATCACCGAAAACAGAACCGTCGGCGGGATTGAAATCCTGGTGTCGCCGATCTGGTAATCGTTCTTCATCGAATCTTTACCGGAGATCAGCGGTACACCGAAGGCGACACAGTAATCGTAGAGCGCCTGGTTGGCGCGCACCAGCTGCGCCGCCTTGTAGGCGCCATCCGGAGTCTTTTCGCTCTCGACCGGATCGCACCAGCAGAAATTATCGAGACCTGCGACATGATCGATATTGCCGCCGGTCGCGACAAAATTGCGCAGCCCCTCGTCGATCGCACTCGCCATCATGTGATAGGTGTCGATGTCACTGTAGCGAGGGCAGAGTCCATGCGAGACGACGATCCCTTCAAACGAATCGAACAGCGGCCGGACAACAGCCGCATCGGAAGGCCCGTCGTTATCGGCACCGGTCAAAGGCTTGACAATGGTCGCCGCCTGAACCTCATGGTCGTAACGTCGGACCACCGATTCTTTCGAACAGATATTGAGCCGGCTCAGCATGTGGCGCAGGGTTGCACCCATGTCGAGTGGCTGCGCGAATGTCGGCTCGGCATGTCCCTTGTCCTCCCAGCGTGCAGGGATCTCCATTTGCGGCACACCGTCGTGGATGAAGTCCATCTCGAGGCAGGAAACCGTGCGACCGGCGTAAAGACAGTGAAACAAGCCATTATCGGTGAAGATGCCGAGATCGGAGACTTCGACATCCATTTCATCGGCCAGGGTCATGAATTCGTCGAGCTTGTCCGGCGCCACCGCCATGGTCATTCTTTCCTGGGCTTCCGAGATCAGGATTTCCCACGGTTGCAAACCGGGGTACTTGAGTGGCGCCCGGTCGAGATGCATCTCGAATCCGTTGGTAAATTCGGCCATCTCACCAACCGATGACGAAAGGCCGCCGGCCCCGTTATCGGTGATTGCGTTGTAAAGGCCGCGGTCACGAGCGATGATCAGGAAATCGAACATCTTGCGCTGGGTAATCGGGTCACCGATCTGAACCGCCGTAACCGGCGAATCTTCATGCAGCTCCTCGGACGAAAAGGTTGCGCCGTGGATGCCGTCTTTGCCGATCCGGCCGCCGGCCATAATGATATGGTCACCGACTTTCGCTTCTTTCTCGTGACAAGGTTGGCCGTTGAGCTGTCGCGGCATGATCGAACCGGTCCCGCAGTAAACCAGAGGTTTGCCGGCAAAGCGTTCATCAAAATAGATCGAGCCATTCACCGTCGGAATGCCCGACTTGTTGCCACCATGCTCAACCCCCTCGACAACCCCTTCAAAAATACGCCGGGGATGCAGTAATCGCGGTGGCAGCGGTTTATTATAAAAAGGCGAAGCGAAACAGAAGACATCGGTATTGAACGCGAGGCGGGCCCCCATGCCGGTACCATAGGCATCGCGGTTAACCCCGACGATGCCGGTCAGGGCGCCGCCATACGGATCGAGGGCGCTCGGCGAATTGTGGGTTTCAACTTTAAAAACCATGCTCCAGTCATTATTGAACTCAACGACTCCGGCGTTATCCTTAAAGACCGACAAACAGATATCATCATCGCCTTTAGCTTTTCGGATATCGGCAGTCGCTTTCATGATGTAGGATTTGAAAAGAGAATTGATACTCTGCGTTTGCCCGGTCCCGTCATCGTACTCGATGCGGGCCGAAAAGATCTTGTGCTTACAGTGTTCGCTCCAGGTCTGGGCCAGGGCCTCAAGTTCGACATCGGTTAATTTGTCCGATAGACCGTAGCGTTTGCGTTTCTCGACAACCTCAGGCTGGCGGATATGCGCCTGAATCGTTTTCATCTCCTCAAGGTTGAGAGCGAGCATGCCGTCGCGGCTGATCTGCATCAACTCAGCGTCGGAAACTTCGAGGTCGATTTCTCGCACGACCGGCTCCGAACCACCGGTAACGCGAGGCAGCGACGCCGGAATTCCGCCACTCTCCGCAAACTCCTTGGCATCCATGATCGTCCAGCGCTGAATCAAACCATTGGCGAGGAATCCGGAGACAACCTTTTCTGCCAACTGCCGATCCAGATCGCCATTAAGCAGGTACTGAACCGAGGTATAAACCGCTTCACCCTCGGCAAACCGGCGGCCGGTCTGGTACTGGATCGCCTCACGCGCCGTCCGGCCGGTATTGTCGGTCACCCCGGGCCGGAAACCGATTTCGATCAATATATCGAAGCTGGTGGCCAGCGGTTGATCTATTGCATATTCCTGGATAACCGGGTCGCTGAACGGTCCGGCCGCCGCATCCTGCAACTCCGTGGCAGTCAGATCCGAGTCAATCGTGTAAACATCGATGGTCCGGACCTGTTCCAGCTCGATACCGAGATGTTCCCTGATCTGCCGTTTGGCCCTCTCGCCACGTGCATCACGGATACCCTCCTTCAAACCGACCAGAATTCTGTTTGCCATAGTTTCTCCAAAAATTTTAAATCAGTAGCCAGTTGTCAGTTACCAGCCAACTGCCTGCCAGTCACTGCCGACTGGTTTCTAGCTTTCTTCAAAGACTCTTTTGAAAATCGTATCAACATGCTTGAGATGATAACCGAGATCGAACGATTGCTTGACTTTCTCGACGCCGAGCGCCTTGACCACGTCAGCATCGGCCAAAAGCTCTTCCTGGAAGTCCTTGCCCTCTTCCCATACCTTCATGGCGTTGCGTTGAACAATGCGATAGGCATCCTCGCGTGACACCCCGGACTGGGTCAGGTCGAGCAGAATTTTCTGCGAGAAAACGAGGCCGCGCATCTGGTTCAGGTTCTTCATCATATTTTCCGGATATACAACCAGGTTTTTGATCAGACCGCTCAGGCGGCGTAGCGAGAAATCGAGGGCGACCGTCGCATCGGGCCCGATATAACGCTCAACCGAGGAATGCGAGATATCCCGTTCGTGCCAGAGCGCGACATTCTCCAGTGCCGGCATGCACATGCCGCGAATGTAGCGGGCCTGACCGGTCAGGTTCTCGGTCAGAATCGGATTACGTTTATGCGGCATGGCGCTCGAGCCTTTTTGCCCTTTGGAGAAGAACTCCTCTGCTTCGAGAACCTCGGTCCGCTGCAGGTGGCGTATTTCGACAGCGATTCTCTCCATCGACGAAGCAATGATGGCGAGAGTACAAAATAGTTCGGCATGCCGATCGCGCGGGATGACCTGGGTCGAGACCGGCTCCGGCTTCAGCCCCAGTTTTTCACAGACATACTCTTCGACGTCCGGCTGAATATTGGCAAAGGTCCCGACGGCACCGGAAATCGCTCCGGTCGCGATCGCTTCGCGGGCCGAATTCAGCCGGCGCCGGTTACGTTTCATTTCGGCGTACCAGCTCGCAAGCTTCAGGCCGAAGGTGACCGGCTCGGCATGAATACCATGTGACCGGCCCATGCAGACCGTATCTTTATGCTCGTAGGCACGCTCCTTGATCGCATCGAGCACCATGTCGAGATCAATCAGCAATTCGTCAGCAGCCTGAACGAGCTGGACGGACAGGCAGGTATCGAGGACATCAGAAGAGGTCATGCCCTGATGAATGAAGCGGGCTTCCGGTCCGACAAACTCTGCCACCGAAGTTAAAAAAGCGATAACATCATGTTTGACCTCGGCTTCAATGGCGTCAATCCGCTCAATATCGAAATCACCCTTCTCACGAATCACCTTGACCGCTTCCTGCGGAATAATGCCGAGATCAGCCATCTTTTCACAGGCCAGCGTTTCTATTTCCAGCCAGATTTTAAACCTGTTTTCCGGCTCCCATATCGCCGCCATCTGCGGACGGGTATAGCGTGGTATCATTTACAGACTCCTTTAATTTTGTCTATTTGAAAGCAGAAGCTGGCATCTTTCTGAGTCCCGATGATGAGCTCAGGCTGACAGATGTTTTGCCGGGCCAGAACTTCGGCAGCGCCGGCATAGGCCATCTCCGGCTCATTATTCTCTTCACTCAGGTGGGCGAGAAAAACCGCTTCAAGCCCATCCCACATCAATCCACCGAGCAGTTCGGCCGAGGCTGTATTGGAAAGATGTCCCTGGTTGCTCTTTATTCGCTGTTTGAGATGCCACGGATACGGACCGTCCTGGAGCATTTGTTCATCGTGATTTGATTCGAGTATCAGTACCCGGCTCTCTTTGAGATAATCTGCTACCAGCCGAGTCGCAATGCCGAGATCGGTCGCCACGCTGATTTTACCCTCAGTCGTGTTGACAACAAACCCGACCGGAGCCCTGGCATCATGCGTAATCGGAAAAGGTGTGACTTCGAGATCGCGTAGAGTAAAAGCAGTTCCGATATCGAATTCCATGATCCGGTCCAGTTTGCCTGGCCGCGGGAGTGCGTTGAATGTCTCAGGGTGTATGCAGAGAGGCAACCCGAATCGCCGGGCCATCGGGCCAACACCCCGAACATGATCGAGATGCTCGTGCGTGATCAGAATGGCATCAAGCGAATCGGCTTCAATACCGATTTGCCCCAGACGACGTTCGGTCTCTCTGGCAGAAAGACCGACATCGATCAAAAGCCGCGTTTCACCGGCTTCGATAAAGACAGCATTACCCTTGCTGCCGCTTGCTAACAGACAGACACGCAAAAACAGATCTCCCGGGCCCTTCAGGGCGGTGCATATATACCGCATCCGACATCCTGGTAGCAAGAAAAAACAGGGTCGGTAACGTCATCATTCAACTCAACTTGTAAGAGTGAAGATCGGCACTTTTCACAACATCGGGAAGGAGCACGACGAAAGTACTTCCCGGGAGTTGTTCCGGGTCGTATCCGGAGCTTTCAACCCGCAGTACACCGTGGTGAAGATCGACAAAACCTTTGGCAATCGACAAACCGAGGCCGGTCCCTTTGCCCTTGAACGCCGATCGGGCTGTGAAATGGCCGCCGATCTCTCCGACCTCGTAAAACTTGTCAAAGATATGCTGCTGGTCCTTTTCTGCAATACCGATACCGGTGTCCCTGATCGAAATTTCGATGTAGGGAATCTTTTCACGAGTCCCTTCATCCTCCGGCGTGGTCTGTTCTGAAACGGCTGTTCGGTCGATAGCTGGATAATCATTCACCCGGCGGGTTTTGATGGTTATCGTTCCGTTATCCGGCGTGAACTTGATAGCATTGCTGATCAGGTTGGTCAGAACCTGATTGATCCGTTCTTCGTCACACCACAGCTCCGTAACATTATCGGCCAGATCAAGAACAAGTGACTGGTTTCTGCGCCTGAAAAAGTAATCCATCTGACCGGTAACACTATCAAGCAGTTTTCTGACCTCGACTTTCTGACAGCGCAAGCGAATATTCTGGTTGTCAAGCAAAGTGACATCAACCATATCCCGGACGATCGTCGAAAGCCGCTCGGCCGATCGACTGATATGTTCAATCATCGGCAGAGCCTGCGCGCCGACCAGGGGGGACATTTCACCCAGCAGCAGTTCGGTATAGCCGAGGATAACGGTCAGCGGGGTTTTCAGTTCGTGCGAGGCAACGCCGAGGAAGGAGTCCTTCATTTCGTTGAGACGTTCAAGCTCGGAAGCACTCTTTTCAAGATTCATTGTTACTTCACGCTCCCGTGTTACATCACGAACGATCGTCTGGACAATACGCTTACCCTCCCGGTCAACTATTGGCGAACACTTGGCCCAGCCGATCAGAGCCGACTTGTCGGAGGGGCGGACAAATCGTATCTCGGTTTCAAGGGTCTGACCGTGCAGCACAGTCATATAGAGATTGGCGATCCCGCCAGCCTCATCAACATTGAGATCGGCGAGAAAATCGACGAGCGGCTGCCCCTCGGCCCGTTGCCTCGATATTGCAAACAGGGATTCGGCCGCCTTGTTGATCATCATGATGCGGTTTTCATCATCACTGACAATGATAGCATCGGAAGCATCATCGAGCAGCAGGCGGTACATTTCACGGCTGCGCACAAGTTCATGACCAATAAGTTCCTGTTGCTCATACGAATCGCGCAATTGCGCGTTCGACTCTTCGAGAACCAGGTAGTTCTGGTGGATTTCGCTGTCACGTTCCTTGAGTGACCTTGCCATCTCGCGCAATGAACGCCCCAGCTGTTCAAATTCGAGGGTGACCTGTTGCGGGATGGAAACATCAAATTGACCACCGGAAATCTGGGTTGCGACATTCTCAAGCTGACGCAGCGGACGGATAACGTCCCGTTTGACAAAAACAACGATCATGACTACCGCCAGCGCAAAAGCCCCGATCAGAATCACAATAGCGCGCTGAATCATCGAAGATGTCTTGTCAGCCACAACCTGAACCGGAATGCCGATTCTGATCCGGCCGGCCAACTCACTCGAAGCATCATAAAACGGTTGCTGGATGTCATAAAAATCGCCAAAGGTTGAAAAGCCGAGAACAACACGATCTTTTTCAACTTTTCGCAAGTGAGCCTGATCGGAAGCATAGTCCTTGAATGAATCAGAGCCGAAGACAACTTTACCGGAGACATCCTCGACCAGAACATAGGAGATTGCCGGATCAGATTCTGCGAGGAGAGCGCAGCGCTCATTAATGCCCGAAACATCTTGCAAATCGATCCCGAAACCGAGAACTTTTTCGATAGAGGATTTCAGGCTGGCGCCAACCGAATGGCTGCGCAGGATCAGGGAATTTCGATAATCCTGCCGATAACTCTGCAGGTTAAAGGCCGTATTGGCAACAATGGCAACGGTCAGGGCGAGCAGGGTAAAAAGAACAATCCGTTTTTCCAGAGTGCGGATCATTATATGGCAGTAACCCAGGGTAAAAGTATAAATCCAGTGCCCGGAAAAAACATAAACGGTCACAACAGGACCAGCCGGACAGATCGATATAAATGGTGTTACTTATTAGCACATCAACCCCTGCCAGAGCAACCAAACTCTGCCCGTTTTTGTAGGTTGACGGAGGAGTTTCTATTGGTTATCATCCCCATGCAATAGACCTTGTTATTTCAGTAAACCAAAAATATTTCAAGTACCTTCAGGAGGTAAGAATCATGTCTGTCAAAGTGGCAATAAACGGATTTGGCCGGATCGGCCGCAACGTATTTCGCGCAGCCTTCGATTCCAACTGGATCGATATCGTTGCTGTTAATGACCTGACCGATGCTGCCACCCTGGCACACCTGCTCAAGTACGACTCTGTTCATGGCATCTTTGCACAAGCCATTTCTGTTGAAGGTGAGAATATTAAAGTTGGTAACAAGACACTTAAGGTCTGCAGTGAACGAGACCCTTCAGCCCTCCCCTGGAAAGAGCTCGGTGTTGATATCGTTATCGAATAGACCGGACTGTTCACCAGTCGTGATGCAGCTGCGAAACATCTTGATGCTGGCGCCAGAAAAGTCATCATCTCTGCTCCGGGCAAGGAAGTTGACCTCACCGTTTGCATGGGGGTGAATGAATCAGATTACGATGATGCGAGTCATCATGTTCTCTCCAACGCGTCCTGTACCACGAACTGCCTGGCGCCGGTCGCCAAAGTCATTCTCGAAGAATTCGGCATCGTCAAAGGATTGATGACCACAATTCACGCGTACACCAATGATCAGAAAATTCTCGATCTACCGCACAGCGACCTGCGCCGCGCCCGCGCTGCAGCCGTTTCCATGATCCCGACCTCAACCGGTGCGGCCAAAGCAGTCTCTCTGGTATTGCCTGCCCTGAAAGGTAAACTGGACGGCATGGCGGTCCGGGTACCGACACCCAACGTATCGGTTGTCGACCTGGTTGTGACCACGGAAAAAGAAACCTCGGTTGAACAGGTGAATGCCGCCCTGAAAAAAGCAGCAGACGGTCCACTCAAGGGAATCCTTGAGTATGTTGAAGCACCACTGGTCTCCTGCGATTTCAACGGAAACCCGGCCTCGTCTTCGGTCGATGCACTGTCGACTTCGGTTATCGGCGGCAATATGGTCAAGGTTCTCTCCTGGTATGACAACGAGTGGGGTTATTCAAACCGGATCTGCGATCTGGTGGAATTTATCGCCGCAAAATAAATCTGCCGATACAGAGGGCAGGACAGTTCTTCTGTCCTGCCCTTCTCTTTACCCCATCGTTCAACAATGAGGTTTTCGATGTCAAAAAAAATAGGTTTACAGGATATCGACCTGCAGGGACAACGGGTCTTTTGCCGCGTCGACTTCAATGTGCCGATCAATGAAGATGGTACCATTGGCGATGACACCCGGATCACCGCGGCCTTGCCGACCATCCGTCATATCATCAATCATGGAGGCAAACTGATTCTGGCGAGTCATCTCGGCCGACCGAAAGGCTCGGTAAACCCTGAGTACAGTCTCGCCCCGGTCGCTCCCTACCTCGGCAAGCTTCTCGGACGCCCGGTTGCTATGGCCCCGGACTGTATCGGGCCGAAGGTAGAAGCTCTCGTCGATTTTCTCCAAGATGGCGATGTGCTGCTACTTGAGAATGTCCGATTCCATCAGGGCGAGACCGACAACTATCCGGAGTTCTGCCGACAACTGGCCAAACTCGCCGATATCTATGTTAATGACGCCTTCGGCACCGCCCATCGGGCCCACGCCTCGACCGAGGGCGTTGCCAGGTTGCTGCCTACGGCTGCCGCCGGTTTTCTCATGGAAAAAGAACTTGAATACCTTGTCGGCGCCCTCGCCGCTCCGAAAAAGCCGTTTATTGCAATTATCGGCGGGGCCAAGGTCAGCGACAAGATCCAGGTCATTGAGAACCTGCTCGACAAGGTTGACCAGCTGATTATTGGCGGCGGCATGGCCTATACCTTTCTCAAGGCACAAGGTTACGAAATCGGCACTTCACTGGTTGAAAATGATCGAGTCGAAATGGCCAGCGAACTGCTCAGCCGATCGGTCCGGAAAAATGTTGAAATCCTGCTGCCGCAGGACCACCTGGCCGCTTCCGAATTCTCGGCAGACTCCTTTTACCAGGAATGCGGCAACGACGATTTCCCCGAAGATGCAATGGGGCTCGATATCGGGCCAAAAACTATAGAAATTTTCAGGAATGCGATTCTGGAAGCCGGCACCGTTGTCTGGAACGGGCCGATGGGCGTTTTTGAGTTTGATGCCTTCTCCGCCGGCACCTGTGCCATAGCCGAAGCCATGGCCGAGTCGGATGCCCTGACAATCGTCGGTGGCGGTGATTCGGTCGCGGCGGTCAACAAGACCGGACTGGCCGACCAAATGACCCATATTTCAACCGGCGGTGGTGCATCACTTGAACTGCTTGAAGGGAAAACCCTTCCCGGCATTGCCGCCCTGACCGACGCCGTCAGTCTCGACCACCCGACATTTTAAGGAGAAAAAACATGCGTACTCCATTGATCGCAGGCAACTGGAAACTGAACAAGACCCTGCCCGAGTCAGTCGAACTGGTCGGTGCATTAAAAACTGCCGTCAAGGATGTTGAGAATGTTGAGATCCTGGTCGCGCCGCCGTTTACGGCTATTTCCATGCTGGCGACCAAACTCGCCGGCAGCAATATCAAGCTCGGTGCCCAGAATTGCTGGTATGAGGAATCCGGCGCCTTCACGGGAGAAGTCTCACCAACACTGCTCAAGGATGCCGGGTGCGACTACATCATCGTTGGCCACTCCGAGCGCCGGCAGCTTTTCGGTGAATCCAACGAAATCATAAACAAAAAGGTCAAGGCGGTTCTGGCTGCCGATATTTCCTGCATCCTCTGCATCGGTGAAACCCTGGAACAGCGGGAAAGCGACCAGATGTTCGATATCCTGACAGCCCAGGTCAAAGAAGGGCTTGCCGGAGTCACCGACATGCAGCGCATCGTCATTGCCTACGAACCAGTCTGGGCAATCGGCACCGGCAAAACAGCGACCAGCGAACAGGCCCAGGAAGTTCACTCCTTTGTCCGCGGCCTGGTCCAGGGCCTGTATGACCCGGAGACGGCAGCAGCGACCCGCATCCTTTATGGCGGCAGCGTCAAACCCGACAATGTCGATGAATTGATGAGCATGGACGATGTCGATGGAGCATTGGTCGGCGGCGCCAGTCTCAAGGCCGATGACTTTGCCAGAATCGTCAAATTCTAGTAGATTTTTGACTTTTCTTGTGCTAAAGTCCGCCTTCGTTAAAAATCATAAAGCTGGAGTCATTTGATGTCGACATTACTTATTGTTTTACACGTCCTTGTCAGCCTGGCGCTGATCTTTATCGTTCTGCTGCAATCCGGGAAAGGAGCTGAAATTGGTGTTTCTCTCGGCAGCGGAGCCAGCCAGACGGTATTCGGTGCCGGCGGCACCAAAAACTTTATGCACCGTATCACAGTCAGCGCGGCAGTTATCTTCATGCTGACCAGCCTGACCCTGGCCTACTTCTACGGCCAGCCCGGGTCTTCGAGTATCATGCCGGCCCAGGTTGCACCGGCCGCCGAACAGCCAGCCATGCCGGACCAGAATGCGGCTCCGGCTCCAACTGAAGCCCCGGCCCCGGCAAAAGAAGCGGCCAAGCCTGCGGACAAGGAATAAATAAATTCAAGCCCGATTCGCTATTGACAGTAACGGGCTGAATCAGTATAAATATTGCTCTTTTTGCCGAAGTGGTGGAACTGGTAGACACGCCGTCTTGAGGGGGCGGTGACTTAACGGTCGTGCGAGTTCGAGTCTCGCCTTCGGCACCATTCAAAAACAAGTAGTTGAAATTACTAGACTTTAACTACAGAATTGACAGCGCTACACAAAATGCTACACTGCGAGGTGAGCTACGTGAGCGCTGTTTTTTTATCTAACATACCGGTCAATATGCAGTTACGTAATAAAAGATATCATTACCGTAGGCGTGTACCTGCGAATCTGGTTGAATTATTCAACAGAAAAGAGATCACCAAATCTCTCCACACAACTGAGGGCAGAGCTGCCTCGCGTTTAAAGAACAAGTTAGACGGTGAACTTGAAGCCCTCTTTCAAGCATGTCGTTTTAATGCACTCTCCCAAGATGAAGCCCAGCAACGCCTATCGCTTATCCTCACAGGTAAACCATTACCTGATCTACAAGAAGCAACTGAAACCAAAATCACTACTGTTAAGACTCGGAACAAACGAGCCGGCAAAAGGCTTTCTGAAGCAGTTGATGCTTACTGCAAAGAGAAAGAGCATTCCTGGACGCAGAAGACCAAGAAAGAATACTCTGGCATCTATGATCGCATAATTAAGGGACTAGGAGACCCTTGGCTAAATGATCTTGAACGCACTGACCTTGTAATTTACAGAGATACGTTAACTCGTGAAGGCAAGAGCATTAAGACCGTTAACAAGTATCTTGAAATCCTCTCTACAGTTCTTAAACACGCGAGCAGGTTAAAGTGGATTCAAGGTAATCCTGGTGAAGGGCTCGGATTGAAAGACAATAGACGCCCTGATGAAATGAGAAGAGCGTTTACTGTCAAAGAAATCAAAACAATCTTTGAAGCGCTGCAACGAGATAAGAAGTTCTTCTATGAACAGGGCCGCCATGAACGCTACTGGCTTCCCCTGCTCGGAATCTACACTGGTGGTCGTGTTAATGAACTCGCCCAGCTAGGGATTAAAGACATTATTATCGAGGATGGAATTCCAACCATTGAAATCACTGAAAATGGCGATGATAGTAAGAGCGTCAAGACTTCAAATTCCAGACGAAAGATTCCTATCCATAAAGACCTTCTGACACTAGGGTTTCTGGTCTATGTCAACAATATCAAAGCACAGGGGAACAATATGCTTTTCCCAGCCTTGATCAATGGTCCCAATGGATACTCCCACTATTTTGTTAAACACTTTTCAGGTAAGGCCGGGTGGTTAAGGAAACAGCTTAAAGATCTTGAGAAAGGTGTAGCCTTTCATAGCTTCAGGCATATATTTATAGACATACTTAAGAACGCTGAAATATCAGAACGGCTCATCGAGGAGATTGCAGGACATCGCCTCACCTCCATGAGCCTCGGCAGATATGGCAAGCCTTACAAAGTCGATGTGCGCCTTAAGGCAATCAACAAGATCGACTACGGCTTGATTCCCAAAGTGAAGCCGGAAGTACGATTGGTTGATATTGAAGGCACTGATGCAGTTGAAGAACATGACTATCTTGTATGCGGGAAGACCAGTGTTCGTATCATCCTTGAAGATAAAGAGCAGCCTTTAGAATTGAAACAATACAAGCGTCCAGACCTACATGGCTACAGTCCATTCCATAAAGAGATAGAGGGTTTTGTTGAAGATGAGCTAGTTGCTAAGGATAGCCTTGACGAATAAGCACTAATGAATTAAAGTTCGCAACATTGTGAGCATGCCTCACACTTTGCCCGATTCAGCATCCCCCCTCCGCTGTTTCGGGCTTCTTTTATTGTCTGAAAGCCATACACACACTAAGTACAGTCACCACCCATTTTAATTTCAATCAACATGCCGTCGTTATTAAACTTGAATGTCATGAAGGTTCCCATCGCATTACAATGTTGAAAATAACATTGAGACAAATTTTCATTACAGTGATCAGAAGCATTAAAAGTGTCGCTGTGATTCTTCTGTAAATAATCAACTCCAAGAATACTAAACACTTCTTCGCGACTTAATCCAACATGGACACCGGAAGGCGTCTTATCCTGACTGTTTTGAGTTTTGATCCACGTCATATGGTTATAACAAGTTCCTATTTCTAACGTGTCAAACTTATATGTGGGCCAATCAGTACCTAAATATCCACCTACTGGCTCACCCAAGATATCTTTTGTTTCTTGGATGTCATGTCCCGTAGTTATGCCACGAACTGTAAACTCAGAACCAGGCAGACAATACTCACTCTCGACGATCGGGGTGCCATAGCGCAATAACGTCGAGCGCTCATCAGCACTAGCTACACTAACAGTTAAAGCCAACAGAATTAAGAATGTTACTGTGAAGATTTTAGAGTTCAACATATCCCTCCTCCTTCGATTAATCCATTGCATCAGACACAACTGTCACCCAAGCGACTGTATTGAAACCTTCTGGAGATATCTTTAGAATCCTTACATTGCTGTATTCTGAATCGTGTAAATAAATTTCATTCATACTGTTTTTGATAAATGACGCTTTTCGACCTATAAGATGGTAACTATTCTTTAACTCACCTTTGTAATATAGCTCTAGATATTGTTCTTGAATTTCATCATCGGTATTTGTTAGTAGAAGACTTATTTTTACCGACAGCACAGACAATAAATTATCAAAATCTAGTTTACTTATGGTGAACACAGATTGTGGCTCTTGCATTAGTTTATTTGTGGCTCTATCAAGAACATCAATAGAGAAAACTTTTTGCATGTCTCCTATATAACGTGAGCCAGCAATCTGACACCTAATATGGTTTTGTCCGAAAGATTCAATACATTCTTTGAGATATTTTTCTGTTTCCATACGCTTACTATCTATCTGAACAAGAAGCTTTTGGATATAAGCCTCATAATACCTTTCGGGATTAAGCACAGATTCAAGCTTTAACGCATCACCAGTTAATCTATAAAAATGGCTAGAACGAATATCAGAAAGATTAACTCCCATTTTCGAGAGGTCATTTATTCGATAATCACCTTCAGCTTTTAATTTGATGACAATATTTTCAGGACTCGGAATAGGAACAGTTTCAACTTCCTGGGCAATGCAAGCCCCTTTTATCACTACGATAAGACTCAGAACACATACAAGATATTTCATAGGATCAACCCTTCAACAATACCCTCCGACACTAAAGGAGAGCTACAAAATGATTATGTCTAGTTTGTCTTTCCAGGTATTAAAACCATCCACATCATTTATATAGTCATGAATGATTCGATGAAAGCCATCGGGTTTGCTTGAGATATACTTCTGTCGGTTCGTTTCTTCAAAAGCAGACATTAATCCCTCAAGCTCTTTGAACTTTAATTTCATGGAGGTAATATCTTTTTCTACTACCCAAATATATGTAGCTAAAGACTCATCGTATGTCTCCAACACAAAGTAGTATTTATCATCCCCTTCCAAGAGGAAGAGAAAGCTAAAGGGCTTAACTGTAAACCTCAACTTGAAAAGATCTGCTTTGTGCTTATCAGCCAGATATTTCAGAGGGAGATAATGCTTAGGCTTCTTAAACTCAAATGCTTTCTCCAATATTGACTCAGGATCGTTTTGAGATGGCTTTAAATTAGACTCAAAATTGTCTGCGAAGAACTCATCTGATGTTTTTAGCTTAGACTCATCATCTATATTTGATCTCTTGCTGAACATTTGATCGAAGGCGTATGTGTACTTAACATCTTCAATAATACGTTCATCGATACTCTCTATTTCTTTAGAGAAGACACTCACTATTTCAAATGATTCTTCCTGACCAGACTCATTTACCTTCACCATTAATTCAAGAACAAATTCAGCGTTCTTCCTGCCTATTTTCTTGCCGATATACTTAGACACACAATCAAACTGGGTCTTGATAAAATCGTTGTTCACCTTTACCTCAACTTTGGGTAAATGCTTGTATGGATGATGCCTAAAGCACACATATCCTTCGTTGTATTCCAAGTTGGTAAATGGAACCATGATAGACTGTGTAACCTTTTCTGTTTTCAGTGTCTTCTCACTAGGTGGGGATATGTTGGCAATATCTATATTTGAAGTATTGAGTTCTTTTTTCTGTGGTGCTGAAGGTAAGTTGCGGAGAGGTTGACGCGTACTATGACTGTTGGGTCTAGCTCTCATTGCGCTCTTGGCAGATGAATGTGCTTTAGAGCGTACTGTGCAGCCAAGGAGGCTTGCCGTGTCTATATGACTAAAGATTATTCTATTGATGCGTCCGGTGAAGTCAGCCTGTGTAGAGAATGAATGCTGTGAAGAGCTGTAGTTTTTTATCACTGCGTATAGAGTGCCTGTTCTTTCTTCATACTTTGTCACATCAAGTGCCCAATACACCCCTGGCTTAAATTTATGAAAGCCTTTTGAGATGTTTGTTCCACTCAAGGGAAGTGCCTCTGTCGCATTGTAAAAAACTTCATTTCCAGAGAACTTGATAATCAACGTTCTATTCATGGCAGTTCACTACCTCCTCAGTGTCTACTCTACAAGAGGCTGTGACAAAATATGTCACGGCAAAAAAGCCAACCTACTACTGGAAAGTTATATGCGTATATGATTTAGACTTCTTGCTGCCTGACAAACTTTTTCAAACTTATACTTCCTTTTGCCGAATTACATTTACTACATGCAAAATCCAGATTACTCGGTGCCCAAGTTCCACCTTTGGACAACGGCCTCAAGTGATCCAGTGTTGCCTGGGAATATGTAAGCTTCCTGTCACAATATCGACAAGTCACATAGCCTCTGGATTTCTTGTTTTTGAACAGGTGCTTTTTGAGTGCATTCTTTGATCTTGAGTTTCTTGCAGACACTTATTACTACCCCCTCCAACACTTATTCTTTACCTACACATCCTATCCCGTTTACGCCTCATACTATTATCAAGTCTAGTCTTTGCCGTATGACAGTCATCACATAGAGTAGCCAGGTTAGCGATACTGTTATCACCACCATTCATCAATGCTCTCTTGTGGTCAACTTCTAGCTTATATGTGCTCCCACATATCACGCACTGATGACCATCACGTCTTTTGATATATCGTTTAGTTTCTTGGGATACATCACGTTCATACTTGACCAGGTTGCAATCTAATGCGCCTACATTTTCGTTTGCTTCCCTGTAGTAGCTATAGATTGCTCGTTCACGCAGTTCACCCTTGAGGGTTTTGATCTCTTTAGTTGGTTTGTTGTAACTAGGTGTGCTGCTCTGTTTCTTATAGCCAGAGTTGTGATAGTGGTACTCTCCAGTCTTTCTGTTTGTATGACCACCATTTGAATCAGTTCTGCCAGAGTGGGAATAGCTGAAGGTGCTTATTAGTATTAAGAGTAAGAGTATTGTGATTGATTTATCAATCATGTTATCTCAAATTTTCTAATAGGTAATTAATTCCATCATCAACACTGCCATTAGATATATAGTCACAAAATGAATGCCCACCATTTCGCCTAACTACATCAATGTTGACGCTGTTTCTCTTTAGATACTCACTGAACCTTCGGTCTTCCTCTTCAGTGCCATCATCTATATTACTAAAAACTTTTATTTTAAGACTGTTGATGTTGATCCTGTTCGATGCAATTGCAGCTTCTGTCATTCCTGCCCCGGCGAAAGTTACTAGTGCCTTAACTGGGGCTAAGCTCATTGCCAAGAATGTAGCTACATATGCACCATAAGAGTTGCCTGCGATTGAAATGTTGCGTGGTCTAGGGCTTCTTGTTTTAGGCAACAACTCTTGCAATAAAAACATCATGAAAGCATTTAAAAAATTATCGTGAGTGTGTTTCCCAGATGGAGGAGACGAAAGAGCTATAAAATCACAATTTATGTTTGCATTGCCTATTGCACATTTAAATATTTCAGCAAGCTTATCAGGGCTAGAGTTCATTCTCTGAGCGTACTCTTGCTCGTTAATCGAACCTCCAATAAAGACAACTAGATTATTGGAGGATTCTTCGCCAGCCCAATAATAATCAGCGTGGGTATTTCTGCCTAATGTTGATACATCTATTATGATCTTTCTGTGTTCCAATGTTGTATATTTCAACGACCAGGTAAATACTGACTACAAGACATGAGTAGGTTGTATAGCCTGCGGTCAAACTCATCACCTTGAGGGTTGGGTTGCGCCTTCATCATCTGGTCATATTCTGATTTTCCGAACTCAGATTCCATCCCATCAGCAAAACATTGACAATACTTTTGCGCAGTTTTATCTGGTAGTCCCTGTGATGACATACTCATCGCACAGCGGTCCACGTAAGCTTTCTTGGCATCAGCAGGCCACTCTTCGGCATGCAAGTTTATTACTGTCAACAGGATGAAAAGGAAAACTATAACCGTTTTGTTCATAGCATTTCTCCTGATTGAAAAAAGTCTCCTGCCACCGAGGGGAATGTTGCTTGTAGTGACAGGGGCAATAAAACTATTTAATATATACGCCTATCCAATCCTCAAATAGCACATTTCCACTATCTCTTTCAGAGCTTACCTTAGCACGCATAGTATGAAGACCACGATAAGATGTATATTCATCAAGGGTTGCTTCGTGCACTCTATCTGGCTGTCGATATTTGGGATTAGTTGTTGGAGATAAGTATTTAGTTCCAGTTATATGTTCCTGCGCACTATTCTCTTTTTCAGCTTCATTTCCATGGTTATGTTTGTAGAATTCAACTTTCAATTTACCCATACCAGTTAAAGCCGCACTTCTGACTTGGACTCTAAACTTTAAAGACAATCCTTTATCTAAGCATCTTGATAAAGATGGGTAAGGAACCCAATCGTTTTCGGTGTCATATACTTCACATGAAAAACTGAAAGCACTATTAGATCTTAGCTTTGGGATATCTTGTTTTCCGCTTTTTACTTCAGGAGGGAATGGCAGAAGTCTTTGGTAATGGTCACCTTTGATCAGGCGACATGAATAATTAATAGAATTACCGTTCTGATCAGTGATGTTGGGTTTTACATGCAACTCTTGTTGACCAGCAGATTCCTTAATTTCAGAATACTCTTTCGGAAAATCAATAAAGTTAATTAAGGTTTGTCCAAGCATTGTACTGTTGCTTCTAGCTTGCGACTGTAACTTTGAAGCGAAGTCTACTTGTAGTCCATGTGCAGTAACTTCAGTAGCATTTCCAAAACCATAACATGACCATAAAATCTCATCCGTATCGCCAAAATCAAGTCCAACTCTTACTGCAAGTTCAATATCAGTACTTAATCGTTCATTCAATGATGGGAACACATAATCTCTCATGATTAATCTGAGTGTGTTGGAGGCATTTATAGCGTTAACTATTGCATCTTCTTTGCAGATACTTTTCCCCCCAAAAAACGCCATAAGGGCATCCCCCATCAATCTATGTGGGACTCCATCAAATGATCGAACTACATCTATAGCAGCTTGCAAAATTCTATTCTTAACGATAGCTGCCTGCTTCAACGGCAGAAGTAAATTGAGTCGAGAGCTTCTTTTAATATCTAGAAACAGAGTTGCGATATAGTGATTCTCTGTATGATCACAATTTTCTAAGTGCAGAAAGTCAGGGTGTGAACCCATCCCATTAGTATTTAACCCCTGCTTTCCAAAAAGTGGTCTAATGGCTTTTTGAAAATCATACTCTTGAGGAGTGCCTGTTGCTAATTGACTTTCGTGAGCAGTTGCCTTGAAAAGCTGCCCCTCAGACATTTGAACATTTAACGTACTGTTATTGAAAAAGAAATTACGTGTAATCTCCCCAAAGTCTACCCTGCTCATTTGCTATCCTTCTTACTTGGTTCGGAAGTTGATGGTTCTCTCTTTGAGACATTAGATTTTATTTCTTCTTGTGGCATAAAAAGTGACTCAGCTTGCTTTTTTGTTTGGGATACAGCAGATTTGCGAATAAGCTGCGAATCAATAAGAAGTCCTGAGCCTAACAATAAAAGTACAAAGCCAATTGCAACTAAAGCAGATTTTACCCAGAGGATTGATCTAGAGAGGAGCTTGAATTTTCCCGAGGCAATACTCGAAAGAACAACTGATTGATGACATAAATCACGTAGCAACTCATCTTTTGTAACAGAAGAGAACTCATCATAGTACGAATCAGGGTTTGATTCTTTTTTTGCAATATGTACAAAAGAGATAAGTGACTTGTTGCCAGGAGTGGTGTTTGGGAAAATTGCATTAAATGCAAGTCTTGCTGAGGAAGCAAGTAAGAAAAAAGTCACACTAAACACAATACAAGCAACAATTTTATAGAGAGTTGCGCCACACACTAACCATATCTTTGGGCAGTTATATGCTAGTGCTGAAATGCTCGCTACGCTAAAGGTTAACAATAATGCAGCTTTAGTATTAGTGCTATTGATGTAACTGTCGTTCCGCTTAATAATATCCCACTGCCAAGCAATTTTATCATCTATACTGCCCATCTCACCCTCTCATTGATTTATGTTCAACTTTCAGAGCGTATTAGCCTGTTTATTCTCATGATTTCTTTTGGCCAAGATTCAGGATCTGGCCATTCAAACAAGTAATGGTAATAATTGTAAGGTGTAACGCCATCGTCATAATACCAGTTCCAACTTAAATCTGAACCCTCTTGCAGAAATTGATGCAAATAAGGATGTAGATTCTTTGCCAGGTCTTCACCGATGGCTATTACATTTGGATTTGCTAAAGACTCTAGTTTAGAGGCTCTATTGGCTGGGCTACCAACGGCAGTAAGAAAGTTTGTACCCTGCATTCCAATTCTTGAAATTAGTACTTCACCAAATTCTACCCCAATCCTGAATTTAAGGGCTGGAGCCCCATGCTCCGCTAAATGCGGTATAACATCATTAATCATCAGATATTTAATTGTTTGTGCAACCTCAATAGCCTCTCTCGCTATTTTGTGCTTGTCGGGTGTCTCAGTTCCGATAATTGCCATCACACCATCTCCAGTATGTTTTTCAACAGTACCCTTCCATTCACGTACAACCTTCATTACGCTAGTGGTAGCTACATTGAGAATCATAAGAGTATCTTCAGGTGGAAGAGGTGATGTGATTGCCGTGAAATCCTCAAAATCAAAAAACAGTATCGCTACGCTCATACGCCTAGACGAACCAATCTCTAACGCGGTAAGATCAGGCATAGTTCTAGCGTTAGGGATGTTGCTCGTACGCTTCACGTTCCACTTTGTTCGCAGTAACACAAAGTTACTCAATTGTTTGTGAAGGCGTAAACTCCATTTACCTGATAATGGTAAATTCATAATCTTCGTTTTACCTGTGAGGGGTAACATAACTCTCAGTTATGTTCAGTTGAGTGAGGGCATTGCGCAGCAATATGTTGGATAAGACGTCTTATCCGACGTACCGAATACGAAAACGACCTCACAACCATTCTAATTTTGATCCTGCTTATTCAGCGAACTTGTATATTTGAAGTTTTGAAACTAATTCTTGCGAACAAAGTGAGCGCCTGGGATTAAACCGGCGTCATTAACACTTCGCTATATGGAGGGAGTTCTTTGGTGTGTCCTACTTATTACATTACATTCAAGCCCCCTCAAGCTTGGGGCTATAATACTAGAATTCAATTACTTTAACAAACATTCATATTATCCCTCTGTCAGCAAGTGATGCATAGCCTCTAGAGCCGACAACTATTGAATCCAGCATCCTGATTCCTATAAGATCAGCAGCTTCATTTAACCGCTTAGACAATTCGACATCCTCCCTGCTTGGAGTACTGTCACCGCTTGGGTGATTATGTACGAAGATAATCCCAGCTGCTGATGAGAGTAATGCTGACTTGTAAGCATCACGTGGATGAACAATGGCTGCATTCATAGAGCCTGTAGCAATTCTATCTATAGCCAGTATTCTGTTCTTCGAATCGACATGCACTCCGATGAAGTGTTCCTTTGTTTCGTTTTTCAGGAACCCGAAGAGTTCATAGACTTGCTCGGATGATGTAATTGGCTTGTCAAGCTTGTCATAGTCAGGCAGCTCTTCCTTGACGATTAACGTGGAGTAGACTGGAGTAATGACTTTGAATCTAATAGTCGGTTCTGTGTTCATGTCTGTAATGGTTTCGATTGCGAATGTCATGGTGTTTCTCCTTTCTAGAGTCTAGAAATAAAAAAAGCTGCTCCTTGATTGGAGACAGCTACGGTTAATAGATACGTGGTTGTTTGTTATTCGTTGACTGCGGTGTCCTGGACTTCTGGTTGTGCGAGATCCTTGAGGTATTCGAATGCAACTGAAGCCTGGTTCGCTGCTTTGAATAATATGTTCGGTTTCGCTCCTATAACAGCAGCCCAGTTGGCCAGATATTCAGGATGTTGGTTCTTCTCCAGAGTAATGTTCAGATAGCTACAGAGGAATGCTGCTGACAGTTCAGCGATCAGTTCTTCATATCCATAAGAACTCGTTCCGAGTTTACCGAGAGTGATTCGACTAAGACGAGTTGAATGGCCGGACCAGTGTGACAGTTCATGAAAGATCGTGGCGTACCACTCATCATGGTTCTCATACTCCTCCACAACCGGAATATAGATGAGATCCTTCTTGGGATGGTAAGCAGGACGAAGTCCTTTCTTCCTGATAATGTGAGCTCTCGTGCGCTCGATGAAGTCATCAGCTAACGGATGCCTCGCCTGAGCTTTGTCATAGTCGGATACGGTCTTCTCCGGTTGACTCAAGTCTGTTTGCTCGATGTTGAACACGGTATAGCTGCGAGTTATCCATCTATACCGCTTCTCCTGCTCTTCCTCCTCCCCACCATCAGTCTCAATCTCCTTCGGTTCAAAGAAGACGATCTTCTGTCCAACTGAACCTTTGATGACATTACCTCCCATCAGCTTGCACTGCTTAAAGGTCATCCAGTACGGAGTTGTAAACCCTTCCTGTTCAGCCTTCATCCATAACAGCAAAACATTGACACCCTTGTACATCCTCCTGCTCTTATAGTTCATCGGCATACAGTTCGATTCGACTAATGGATTAATCCACGGAGCTGTACCTTCTTCCAGTTGCTTCACAAAATCCTTAACCAGTTCATCCATCCATTGTTGTTTAGACATAACAGTTCCCCTTTCATTGATTATTTGTATTGGTCTTCAGTCATGTTCTCGATCATCAGCTGCTTGCGTGACCTCTGCTCCAGGCGATCTTCATAGGCTTTACGGATCTCACTCGATCTCCATGCAACAATCCTCGTCTTGTCAGTACAAAACTCATTGGCACTATTGATCTGGTGAGAGACTTCCTTCTTTGCTATGACGGTGAGATCGGTCACTGCACTTGAGATGTTCCTGATACTTTTCAACATGGTTGTTCTCCTTTACTTGGGTTGAATAAAAAAGGCGCTCCGCACAATACGGAACGCCCAGGTTGATAATTATTTACTTGTCCAGTTACGCGATTACGAGTTCATAGTTCTCCTGGCTCAAAACAATGTGAAGCATCCGCATCAATACACCGAATGCGAATAGCAGATACATCCCTTGCGTCAATAACGTATACGCAGGATGAATCAGTAAAAACAGTACGAGCCATAGAATACTCGCTCCTCCTACGAGAGACAATTTTCTGATTAATCGTTTGTTGAGTTTCCTGTAGCTGAACATGGTCATTCTCCTTTTCGTTTGAGTTGATATATCGTCTGGCCAGACGTAAAAAAGACACGAGGCAACAGAGCCAAGTGTCTTGGGTGGATAGTGTTTATATAGCTATAGATGCTAAACCACAGTACGTACTGCAATTACAGTTTGCGTTGATTTGGAGCTTAATATGGAGCTCAGAGATGTGTTCTGTTGGTGAGTTTTAAGTGCTTATATAGTGATCTATATTTCCAGAAAAAGAGACCCCGGGGTTGTTATATAGAGCGAAGTCGTTTCTATTCTTTCTACCTGGGGTTTAGGTCCGCAGAGTCATTTTGGATTTGGATTGGGCCTTTTGAACCTTTCTATAAATCCTAAGGAGATATAAGAATTAGATATAGTAGGATTAATAATAATTCTGAGCCAACCTTCTTATAAATGGTGACTTATGAGAAGCTTTTTTCTATTCCGATCTCTGCTAGTTTGGCGTGTTAGTTTTATCCAAAATAGCCAAAATATTTTTCACATCTTCTTTATAGCCCTCATCTTCGGCAAATGATCGTATAAATAGTCTGGCTTTATCCGTCGTAAAAAATGTGTTTATAAAGATTTCCCGCTCAGTGGTCAATTCGTAATAATCAAGCCAATGTGCAACATTCAGCAATGAACGCATAATACCCGCCCAAACAAGATATATTCTTTCTTTAAAGAACCCATACGCCCCATTTTTATCCAATCGAAAAATATGAAAATGCTTCTCGATCATATTTCCATAAATGGACAAAACGTCTTCACGTGAAAACCGGTCAACATCCTTGTATGAATTAACACTCCCTAGAAATTCCAAATATTCATCCATAAAAGAATAATCTATCTCCTCTGTACCTTCATACATATGATCAAAACTGACCTGATCCTCTTTGATTATAAGCATCATTAGCGTATTATATTCTTCAATCTGGCCTGTACTCTTGTAACTTCGCATCAAAACATAATTGGTACTTCCAAACCTGCACACATCTAGAATATCTTCTAAATACTTGGTTTTTTCTTCAGTTATTGCTGTTATTTGAAGATTATTTTTCTTTATGTGATTTTGTATTTTCCACCGAATCTCGTTAATCTTTGCCATTTTATCGCTCTTTGTTTTCTCGTCAGGAAAACATGGGTTGAACTTTTCTCTCATGTGCCGAGCGATGATAGTCGAGGCTTTCTTGAATACAATCTTGTTGTCATCCGACAATGCATAGCTCTCGTCTTGAGATTCTACGAGCAGAATACTGGCAAAGTACATATTGCGAGCAACAGGGATATTGTTCGGCTTGTAATCCCGGTTCAGTACATATTGCTTCAAGGTGTCGAACTCACCAGCAGTCAACACCCTTACCTTGAAATTAGCCGGATTTATGATTGCAACTACATCGGAAACAACAGCGGAATACGCAGTTGTCGAGAGCATAGAAAATACTAGAAGAGAAAGAATCAGGCGTAGCATGTCCCCTCCAAACGTCAAATTCCTATAATGCGACATAAATAGTAGAAATCACAGTACTCGAAACAGAAAGAACGGTCAACCAGATGACCGTTCCTATTAATCCTGTTATTTCTCATGAAAGGCTGAATCGTCCTCAATTCTGGCTGTAAAGCTCCCTCTTTTAGGACCACCTTAATTGAGACTTTCCGGCTGTTGATTCACAGTTAAATATTCCTTTGGTGTCAAGTTGCCGAGCGACTCATGTGGTCGCTCTTCATTGTATTCAACAACCCAATCATCTGTGATCTGTTGCACTTCTTGAAGATGATCGAAAACATACATGTCCAGAACTTCAGTACGGTATGTCCGATTAAATCTTTCAACAAAACCATTTTGCATGGGCCGTCCCGGTTGGGTGAACTCAAGTTTGACGCCGTTCCGATCTGCCCAGCCCGCAAGCCTCACACTCGTTAATTCAGGTCCGTTATCCACTCTTAACTTCTCTGGATAGCCTCGCCAGGTAGCAACGTTATCCAGTATCCACACAACCCTTTCAGCCGTAAGGCTGTTATCAACTTCAATGGTCAGTACTTCACGATTATAATCATCAACCAGGTTGAAAGTCCGAAAACGTCGGCCACACCAAAGCGCATCACTCATAAAGTCAGCGCTCCAACACTGGTTAATGCTACCAGGTACGCTTAACGGTTCCGGGTTTCTTTTGGGCAGCCGCCTCTTACCTTTGCGCCGAATGTTAAGTTTTAGCCCACAGTAGACTCGATAGACCCTTTTATGATTCCATTGATGTCCACGCCGACGAATCATCTGAAACATTTTGCCAAATCCATATTGAGGCTTTTTCTCTGCCAGATCCAACAGCACCTTGATGATCGGACCATCCTTCTCTCGGTTTGGTTGATAATAATAGACCGAGCGATTCAAGGAAACTACCTGACAGGCTGCACGGGTACTCAACCCTACAGATGCTTTGGCAAAATCAACCAGACCCCGTTTCTCCGTCGGCGTTAAAGCTTTTTTTCAATGATCTCCTTTAACGCACGATTCTCCAGGCTGGTGTCGGCAAACATCTGCTTTAAACGCCGATTTTCCTTCTCAAGTTCTTTCAGTCGCGCCAGCTCTGACACTTCCATTCCGCTGTAAAGCGATTGCCAACGGTAGAAAGTTGCTCGGGATATTCCGTGCGTACGACAGACTTCCTGATACGATTTGCCAGCTTCAGCCTCTTTTAGGATCTTGACGATTTGTGATTCACTGAACTTGGATTTACGCATGCGATGAGTCCTCCCTATAGCTATTAATTATGCCAAGAAGTCTCATAATTGCTGGTACTATTTTAAGGGAGGTTTACATGGCAATTCCTATAAACCCTGCAATTTAAGAATACTGAACGCTTCCTGGCAGTGGTGACTAATAGGAATCAACATTATGGTTCATACGGATTATCTACAAGCTTCAAATGACTCCGAGTGCCATCTCCATAAATATGTTCTCTGAGCCATTTAACTCCGTCAGAAAATTTGTTTGTGTAGTTTTGTAGATTTTTGATTTGTCGATATTCGTTATAGTGCGACAAGAATTTATTGAAATATGCCTCAGCCTCATCCATGTTGTAATTCATCACAGCAGATACAGCAGCCCCATAATACATCCGAAGTGGATTATCAGCCGATGCATATTCCTCGTGAATGCTAATTGCTTTTGTAAATGCTGACAAACTATCAGGGTAATTCTCATCTTCATACAGAAGAAACTCTCCTTCAGATCGCCATATTGCTGAAGCATATTTTTCTGGCATCTTATTAAGCCAGTCTCTTCTTAGAGTCTTTGCCTTTTCTATTTCACCACTGCTTGTAAGCTTATCTATTTGATAACCAACACTCATATATTTACAAAAAGGAATGCGACAGAGTAACCACCAAATGGGAAATTTAATGTATTTGATAATCTTCAAAAAACTGTCCTAAATATGCCGCAATTTAAGAAGCTCAAAACCATCTCGCCAGTAGTGACTTATGAGAAACTTTATATCACGGTGTCTATGAAATCAGGGTCGATTCATTCCTCGACCTTGATCCCCTCTGGATCACCAACCACATCAATTATCTTTTCAACAATTCCTTGGTATGGTTCACCTAACCCATATGTTTCTTTCAATGTTCTGATAGATTTTTTTGATGTAAACATCTTTTTTGCAAAAGTCCTTGCAAGCGCCTCCTGCCCACTCTCAGTAAGCACATGGAAGAAGACAATTGAGGAATGTAGTGCAGGCCCAAAAATATCGAATGAATGAAGTTCACGTGGTTCTTGAATCAAGATATCTAAATCAAATGCCCAATAGTGTTTAATAGTAAGGTAACTATACAAATCAATAAGCTGCTTAATACTCAAATTATATTGATCATCGAAGACATTATTAAAAAAATGATTATATGATCCTCTTAATTGCCGCCCTTCAGTTCCTCGATAATGCCTATAGAAAACATCATCTTCCGCTAAATAATACAGAAATGTCTCGTTGTCTTTATATGCTTCGCTCACAGCTCTGCGACGTTCAAGTAACTCTTTCCTCGCTTGGCGTGATTTATCATCAAATGGCTCGTACCTTGAGTAAGCTGTCTCTTCAATGTTCATATGGCTGTTAATATAATCAATCTTCTTCTGCCATAGATCCTGCGCTAATTCATATGTGCTTAATTCTATCTCGCTCTTTATTTTATATTGATAGTCCTTATGCCCAATGGCGTACTTGCGAGTATAGTGGTCAATCAATATATCCGAGAGGTAGAGGGCGTCGATTAACAGTTCCCTGTCCTTAACAGCTTCGGGGTCAAAATCCGTGAATAGTTCCTCAAGGAATATGTGTTCTTCAGAGGTTAGCGAATAGTCTGTATCACTGAAGATGTTTAGCTTCAGCTTGTAAATTTCATCTTGATTTAGGGATTGGAGAGAATCTGCTACGGAGTAGCTACTAAGTGTGGCAAGTAGGAGTGCTATTATAATGCGAACCATGTCCCCTCCGAGCTACAGATTCCTACAAACATACATAAATAATAAAATCCAATCTACTTGAAATATATCGAACGGTCAAACAATTGACTTTCTTATTTGTCCTACTATTTCTCATCCAAGGTTCAAAACCAGCCAGATTTCCCGTTTCTTATAAACCCTGACTTATGAGAAGCGGATTAAACTTAGCCATGTACTGCTGTAGAAAGATGAGGTAAAGCTTTTTTGTAAGCTTATTATTGGCTCACCCATCTAAAGTCACCACGATGCGAAGAGTCCACTATGTACTTGTGATCATCATCAGTAACCTTTGGATCAATCACAGTAAGAAAGTTGGAATGCATCATGGGATTCCTCTGCGGGATCAGAGCTAATAGTTTGTTCCCGCTAGGAGACCAAGCGTGGTAGCGACCACTGAGATCTCGATATCCAACTTGTTCCTTTCCAGTCTTCATGTTCCGACGTACAATGTCATAGCCTCTATCTTCATTCTCTCGAATGAATGAAAGCTCATTTGTCGCTGTAACTAGGCGAGGGTCACGTCCCTCTGTAATTCTGTTGGTTGAACTTGTGTTTAAGTCGTAGAGATGAAGGTCTTTTGGGAACCGGCCTTTCTCAGCATAGGCTAGGCCCATACCAGTACCCGTTGTACTCCTGAAGTCATATAAGGACGTGTCTCGTAAAGTTGTATAGATGAGTCCTTGTGAATCGCTAGTCCAGACAAGACCATCCTTCAGCACCTTCATCTGTGCTTCTTGTAGTAGCTCTCCTGTCTCGGTACTGAATATTTTAAGCCTACAGGCACTACCTATCATGAAATGGCTCACCTCATCCCTAGGAGCCTCGACTTCATGCTGCCACTCAAGAGCTGCAACCTTCTTAAGGTCTGGTGATATACGTATGTAGCGAGCATCGGTATCAATTGTTGTGATCAGCTTTACGTCTGGAATACTGAAGACAGACTTCTGCTTATCTTCCCAGTTATCAGTCCTGATATCGCAAACAAAGACATTGCCTTTTGCATCCCAAGATCTCTCTATTCCGAAGCCGCCAGGGTCATAGCTTTCTGTCGTACCGTCCCCTACATTGAATCGCTTCAATATCTCTCTGGATCGATTCTCACTTTTCACATTATCTGTATAGAAGATATAACCTGACTCACCTTCAAGTAGGGATTGCTCAGTCCACTTCTGCGCGGTTTTATTGTCTAGTGACCCAGAGTAGCTTAAGTAAGCAATAGCTAAAGCAAACTGCGCCACAAACACAAATATATAGCTAATAAAGTTAAAGTATAAAGCATACGAAGATGTTCTCTTCCATGTCAGACCAGTACTTCTGTAGAACCACTTGAGCAAGGGCCATTCAGCTATCACTGACACGAAGAACATCGTGATGAAGAGATCCATTGCGCCAGGAAAATCTATCTGCTGACTTTGATTGTAGGCCCATAGAATTATGGAGCCAACAGCACTAGATGCAACATTGAAAAGAGTTACACGGAATACAGTTGTCGTGAACTTTACTTCTTTGATCCACCTTCGAATCAAGAAAGTTTCAATGACGATTACTAGGAGGAGAAGGATTGTTGCGGGAACGAATGTTCCTGACATGAAGACGTTAGATAGAGGGACAATTGCGTTAGCTTGACAGATAGATGGCACCACTAGCGTTAATACGCAAGCAAACACGCCATACAAACCCCTTTTAATTGCATTCTCATAACAGTACATAAGTCTTACTTGCATAGTTAATGCTCTATTTCCTTGGGCGGATTGGGGCCATTGCCTATCCCAATAGCTTTAATTATCACTTACAGGCCAGAACTTATAACCTGATAAATATTTCCCACGTTCTGGAGCACCAGAAAAGATAATTGCTTTTTTGTCTTTAAAAACCACCAGAGGATAATCTTTAGATTTATTGTAAACAGCATTAGCTGTTTCCATCACATATCTGAAGGTGTAGGCGTTATCAGTGCACGACCAGTTGCCTCTGTATGATTTAGTTTCTAAAGTTTCTGGCTTACCTGCTATATATGCTCCCCAAGAAACAATAAATTCATTGCCACTTACTATTTCTAAATCAACTCCCCATTCGCTCTCAGTTATAAGCTTGTAATTACCAACTGGAAGATCACTCGCTAGTGTATTGGCAGCTAATGCCAGGGTCAGTATTAACGGTGCTGTGAGAATAGTACGTGTCATAGGATTGTTTACGCTTTAATAACCTTGGCCAATTCACCACCGACTGAATTCAAAAATATAAACTCTGCTCCATCATCAGTAGTTGTGTAATCTCTACCAACATTAACCAGGGCCTTCTTGATGCTTACAATTGCATCTTCACGTTTATGGAATGTTGTAACTACCAAACCAAGTTGTTCGTATAAACTTGGAGCTATGACTATCTTATGCACTCCCATTTTAAATATAACCTTTATCTATTGACTGCATCTCTATGTAGTATTGCTTTTTCTATAATCTCCGAGGCTATAGGCAACCAGTTTTCATCAGTACGCAATCTTTTCTTTTCTCTGCCCTTGTCTAGCTCTATTAAATAGTCTCTTAAATCTTCTGTATTGATATTTGCCCAGTCTGCAAGCCTATTTATGGCAAACTTGGTTTTTAAATTGTCATAATTATCAATTAAGAAGTTCTTTATTTGGTCTTGAAGTCCAGGAACAAAAATATTGAAAGGTATATCTGAAAGAACTTCATCAATATTAATCTCTTTCTTCATGGCTTCCATAT
This sequence comes from Desulfuromonas sp., assembly GCA_002869615.1. NCBI lineage: Bacteria > Pseudomonadati > Thermodesulfobacteriota > Desulfuromonadia > Desulfuromonadales > Desulfuromonadaceae > Desulfuromonas > Desulfuromonas sp. The sequence goes on from PKUH01000110.1 coordinate 186,484, forward strand.
AAAGTTCAGTCATATTTAAGGAAACACCAGTTTTGTATGCAGAGATAGAGTCAAACCCTTGCTTGATATAGTCTTTACTGATTTCATCTGCCTTATCAGGAATGCTATACACCTCAGTCCCCTCAATTGGGATGATTGCTATAAAGCCATCACTTAGAGAATCATCTGGTATCTGTGGTCTGATCTCTTCATTTAAAAAGTCGGAGGCATTATGAAAACCGACAGGGGGGAAGATCAGTCTTGTGTGGAGGTACTCCATGCTGTCAGGGAGGTTATGTGGCTTCACTCCAGAGTATTGAACATAAGGGAACCTCCCAAGAGATCTTTTGACTTCTTTTATATGTTGGAACTTATTGGCTAAGACTAGAAAAGCTTTAGAGTCGACAGCCTTATTCTTAAGCTCCTTATTTATCCTTTCCTTGAGGCTTTTTTCAAGTTGCCCCACATTTAGCTTGCCGTCCCTAATCAGTATTGAAAGGGTCCTTCTAAATTCTTCAGCTTGGTCCTTTTCAAGCTTAAGCTTCAGGGTTAAGTTGATTGTCGTATTGTATTTTTTTGTTATGGCATCTGTTTCATCCTCATAATTTATGCCCTCAATTTCAGAGGGGAGTTTTCTTTTGTTCTTATAGTTGGTGTAATAGTTCAGGATTGTCTTGCTGTCATCATCAAGTTCTAAGAAGTTATATTTCTCGAAAATTGTAGCTACGGACCGCTTGTACCTGTCCGCTGTCAATAAATCAGGTTCTCTATCTATTTCTTCACACAGTGCTGTTAGTATAATTGCATCACGTTGAGTTCCAGATAAGTTGTCTAATTGACTCACTACATGGTTGTAAACAATTTCTCGCTTATCATAATCTATACCTGAGTCCTCTATTGAGAGACATGTCTCCTTAATGTCGAGAGATACCTCCATGAATTTCCCAAGAAAACTTTGAATCGGCTTGAGATGGCTGAGGATGATTTTTTCTCTATTCTTCTTCTTTTTATAGTTTTCTATTTGTTCTGAAATTGGATCAAAGAACAGAAATAGTCCTCCTCCAAAAACAGACAGAGCAATTCTTACAAGCGGATATTCATTATCATCTAATGTTTCACCGAAAAAGATTGCAAAGCATATGAGGACAGCACCAACTATACGCATGAAGAACTTACTTAATGTGAATTTCAGAAATGACATAATAGTCAACTTGCATCAATATTCTTAGGAGTTGTCGTAGGCTATATAATTCTCAGCCCTGTCTGCACTTTCAGAGAGATCTTTTGCTTGTTCCTTAGTTAAATGAAACGTTTTCTCCTGATTGTTTTCGTCAGTTATCCTTAGATAGATTTGGTGGTCATTGGAAAAATTACTAACAAACACTGCTACAGTGTTAGGCGATTGAGTCTTGTCTGCTCGGCCATCATCATTTACAGGGTAGAGTTTTTCTTCAAAATAGAATGTAGTTGCCATGGTCAACTTCTCCCTAAATCTAAATTAATGTTCCTTGTCTCTTGGCGGGCATGGATCGTTACCAGGAGCAATAGTATCTTTACTGCGGATCTTTCCATCAAGGCCCTTTGTAGTTAGTTCTCCACCACCCTGATTCTTGAGCATAGTCCTACCAGCGTCGTTCGCAGCTTTCTGGGTATCGTGAACACTTGAAGCTTTACCTGCATCATTCCTCTTGTTAGCCCACTTGCCATCATCACGCTTGTAAACAGTACGATCTCTACCTTTACTCATAATGGCCTCCTGTAAATAAAAAGCCGCCCTCAGTGTCAACCAAAGGCGGCTCGTAATTCATGCTGCTTCCCCCTCCAGGAACAACGTATATATTTATTGTATTGAGGATAATAGCATTATGAAGCTCTCTTAACAACTGATTGTATCGAGTCCTTCCACTGAACCTTTGGTAGATCCTTCAGCTCGTTATATAGCTTCATTATATTCCTGTCTGTCTGGTTGTCATATATTGCTTTGACTGCATCTCGTGTTTGTTTGTCTGATGCATCGACTCTGTACTTGATGCTATTCATCTTACCGAACCAGATGTCCTCTGTGATGTACGGTTCGAGTCTATTGTAGAGTTCTATTGTCCTCCCTACTGTATCGATCATTGGTTCAACACTAACTGATGTTTTATATCCTTGCTCGTGTGCATATTGCAGAGCTTGTATTCGTTCTTCTGGTAGTGGAGCGTCTTGTTCCCAGAACTGACTGAGGTTCTCATCTAAAGAAGTAATCGTCATACGGATGAGAATCTTGTTTCTATAGTCCTGAAACTTATCGCAGATCTGTTGAATACAATTGAGTCTCGGTTTAGTCACAATCAGTACTTCGTTATTTGCGGCTAGCAGGTTGTCGAGAGTTTCTATATATGTCTCCAAATAGGCTTCTGATATATCGTGCATGGTCGGGAACATAATCGTGCCCTTGGCTGTTTGATCTATGTCGACCTTCCAGGTCTTGACCTGCTCAGTCCTCCAGCTCTCTCGTGTGTATGTTTCGTCTGTTCTTTGATTGATCTCAACAGCGAGATCTCGTGCGTAACAGTATCTGCAATTATTGGTGCAGCCTGTTCCTATATTGTATGAATACTGAGCCCATTCACCGACTCCGTATTTTGTTTTAGATTCGTTTAGTTTGTTTATATGTTTCATGTTTTATGTCTCCATATCTTTCTTATAATTTTGTATTCGCAGTATTCCTGTCCCCATTCTTGTAGAGAGTCATGAGAGTGTAGAGAGTGCTCAGGGTGCTTGCGATGTTTTTTGTTTGCAGGTAGTGGGATAAACAGCACCTCCCCGAAGGGAGAAGCTATAAATGTCATTACTCTGTGTGTCTGCATGATACTTTGAGCTTAAGTATTATTTCTTTAAATTAAGAAAATAGTATTCTTTGTAACTTTAAGTACACTAACAGAATTACTTCTGTATTTATGTTTTTAGCTCAGTGCCTGCTGGACGTATGGTTGTTATTAGCAAAAAGTGCCTGCTGCAAACAGGCACCCTTCGCGTACATATCAATCCCAGAAATTAGTTTCATTGTCCTCTATTTGCAAACCACAACCTGAGATTTTATTGGTGGGTATTGTCCCGACACTCTCTACACTCTCTACAACTCTCATGTTGGTGTCCTCAATTTCATGTAAATCATCATCATTTACATCATTATCTGCTGCAGATTCAGTACATTCCAGTAAACCATACTGTTCCTTCAACAGATTAAGCTCATCTTGGGATACATACAACCGTGAGTATCCACCAGATATCTCCGTATTCAGCCCAAGAGACTGCAACCGCTTACCAAGCTTCTGAGGGCTCATCTTATATCTGTCAGATTTATCAAAATTGACCTCTTTAAGGATCTCCCCTGTTGGGATGATGATCTGCCCAACACTCTCAAACTCAGCAACACAATCTATAGCTGCGATGATCTGACCTTCAATAGACTCACGCTTACTCTCAGCCTTCTTCTCAACCAAACCTAACAGCACTCGGCACATATCCTCTTTCACTTCAGGCTTAACCATTTCACATAACTGGAACAACGGCTTGGAGATATCCCACGGACGGCCATTAAGACCAGGAATCTTATCAACGTCAGGCAGATGTTTGTCCATCATACTTGCACGCCACGCTATCAGACGTTCTTTCAACTCTAGTCCCATGACAGGTTTTATGTCTTCATACTCACCAGGCTTATTCGGCATGGGAATACTTATACACCTGCTTTCAAAGATGTAATTAGCAGGCTCATTGGTTGCAACAACAGTGCTACCAAATATATTGAAATGAGTCTGATCTCTAAACGCTCCC